>CAIMMJ010000374.1 GCA_903842515.1 uncultured Bacteroidota bacterium
GGCGAAAATCCTTTTCAAAAAGTACCTCAAAACTGGTTTAAAGCAGTAGAGAAATATTCCGAAGATACCTTGCAATCTTATGGCATTGTGCCTTGGTGGATAAACGTAATGATGATAAAACTAACTGCAGCATTTAGAGAAGAAAACATTGACAAAGTTTTAAAATACTCTGCAGATATTGGTCATTATATTGCCGATTCTCACGTGCCTTTGCACACTACCGAAAATTATAACGGACAAATGACAAATCAAAAAGGGATTCATGGTTTTTGGGAATCAAGAGTTCCAGAACTTTTATCCGAAAATTACGATTATTGGCTAGGGAAAGCTCAATATGTAGATAATATAAGCGATAGAGCTTGGAAAACTGTTGAGCAAAGTTTTGCAGCAAAAGATTCTGTGCTAAATTTTGAGGCTCAATTAACCTCCCAATTTGGAGGAGACCAAAAGTATGCATTGGAGCAACGCAATGGTGTAACCGTTAGAACTTACTCCGAAGCATTTACTAAAGCCTATGATAAAAAATTAAATGGAATGGTAGAAAGAAGAATGAGACTTTCTATTATTACCGTTGGTAGCATGTGGTATACTGCATGGGTAAATGCAGGCCAACCAAATTTAGACAGATTAGAATCCAAGGAACTCAGCGATTCAATAAAGAAAGCTCAGGCAGCCGAAGAATATTTGTGGAAAACAGGAACAAAATTAGAGAAAGTAAAAGGACACGAAGATTAAGTTGTGGCAGATAAACTGAAACTTTAAAAATTATACTAATAAAAAAAGTCCACAAAAATTGTGGACTTTTTCATTTGTTCAAAAAAAATATTAATCTAAATCGCTATTCTCTTTTTTGTTGTCGTTCATGTTTGGATTGCTGTCAATTATTTTCTGCCTCTCTGGCGACATCTTTCTGCTTTCTTCCCACTTTTTAAATTGTTCAGGATTTAAAATTGCTTTAAGTTCTGCAACATAAGATTTTCTAATTTCTCTTATTTTTTCCTTTTCTTCTTTGGTCATTTCTTTCTTTTCGCCCCTAATTTCATTTACCTTTTTTTGTTTGGCAACTAACAAAGAATAAATTTTTTCGGTTTGTGAAGGATCACAGCCAAGTTGCTGCGAAATTTTCTGTGACTTTTTTTTCGCCCTTTGTTCAGGAGACTGAGCTGGCTTGTTTCTTTTCTGAGAAACTTCAGCTTGCGGTTTTGTTGTTTGTGGAGTTTGAGCTGTTTGTGCAATGACCGAATTAAACATTGCAAAAACTGCAGCACTCAAAATTAGTTTTTTCATTTATATAATTTATTTAGTTGTTTTTATAAAATCAATAACCGTGCCTTAGTACTTTTATTGTTCGTACATCACTATTTGTTAGGATGCCAAGGAATATTTTGCTTTGATTTCATCCATTGTAGTATATATTTCCTGTAAATCCATTGTGTTAACCAACCTCATTCTAAAATCTTTAAAGTGATCTAAGCCTTTAAAATAATTTGCGTAATGCCTTCTCATTTCTAAAATTCCCAAATTATGTCCTTTCCATTTTATAGAAAATTCAAGGTGCTGCAAACACACTTTTAAGCGTTCTTCCAAATCTGGTTTTTCTAAATGCAAACCTGTTTTTAAAAAATATTTTATTTGATTAAAAATCCAAGGATTTCCAATACTTGCCCTCCCTATCATAATTCCATCAACACCATATTCTTTCTTCATTTGCAGAGCTTTTTCAGGTGAGTCAACATCGCCGTTACCAAAAATAGGAATTTGTATTCTTGGGTTTTCCTTTATCTTTCTAATTAAAGTCCAATCGGCATCACCTTTATACATTTGAACTCTTGTTCTCCCGTGTATGGTTAATGCTTTAATGCCAATGTCTTGTAAACGTTCAGCCACTTCTTCAACATTTTTTGTGCTTTCATCCCATCCCAATCTGGTTTTTACAGTAACTGGCAAATGAGTAGATTTTACAATTTCCGAAGTCATTTGAACCATCTTTGGAATATCTCTAAGCAAGGCTGCACCGGCCCCTTTGCAGGCAACATTTTTTACTGGGCAACCGTAATTTATATCAATTAAATCCGGGTTAACACTGCTAGAGATTATGGCAGATTCTCTCATCGAGTCAATATCCGAACCAAATATTTGAATACCTATGGGTCGCTCAAAGTCAAAAATATCCAACTTTTGCATACTCTTAGCTGCATTTCTTATCAGCCCTTCAGAGGAAATAAATTCAGTGTACATTAAATCGGCTCCATTTTGTTTGCAAACAGCTCTAAATGGCGGATCGCTTACATCTTCCATAGGTGCTAAAAGCAAAGGGAATTCTGGTAGTTCTATATTTCCTATCTTAACCATATATTTGAAACCGCAAATTTATAAAATATGGCATTAAATACAATGTTTAGTACTACCAAACCCAAAGAACAACTTTTGGTAATTTCTGGTTTGGTTTTAGTTTGTTTGGTTGTTTTTTCTTTTCTTTCAATTATAGGTGCAAATATTTTTTTTGGTATTGATTTGCTTAAAAATTCTGATGTAGGCTCACAATTGTCAAAACCCATAATGATTTCTGCCTTAAAGTTTATGCAAATATTTCAGGCGATAGGAGTATTTATTATTCCCTCCATATTGTTCCTACAATTTTTTAAAAACAAAAACGAAAACTGGATTGCTTTGTCAAAAGTTCCTTCCATCTACCAAATAATTTTAATATCCATTTGTATAATTTGCCTATCTCCCACCATTAATTTTTTGGCAGAGCTAAATTCAAAAATACCATTCCCTCAATGGGTATATGATTCAGAAGAAGAAGCATTAAAAATTACCAAAGCATTTCTAAACATGAACACTATTTGGGTGTTGTTTATTAACTTATTTGTGGTTGCAATTTTGCCCGCAATTGGCGAAGAATTGCTGTTTAGAGGTGTTTTACAGAATGTGTTAAATAATATTTTTAACAACTATCATATTGCAGTTTGGATAACAGCAATTTTGTTTAGTGCCATGCACATGCAATTTTTAGGTTTTATTCCTAGAATGTTGCTGGGTGCATTGTTTGGCTACATTTATGTTTGGAGCGGTAGTTTGTGGATATGCATGATTGCACATTTTATAAACAATGGTGCGGCAGTGCTCATGGGTTATTTTATTAGTATAAACTCGTTAGATGCATCAACAGAAAACATTGGAGCCAATTACCAAGAATTATGGATTGTAATAGTAGGATTAGCTGCTTCTACTTTTACAGTATACTCACTAAAAAAATCATTTAAACTTGTAGCAACAATTAATGAAGAATAAGATTGCAATACTGTTTTTGATATTTACATGCAATGTAGTTTTTGCCCAAAACACTAAATATTCTATTGAGTATAAGCAGCATTATGGTTTTACAATTGCACATCGCCAGTCCATGCTGCATTATTACGAGAAGTACTACTTACTAACCGATGTATCTTACGTTAAAAACACATCCAAAAAAAACGATTGGCAAGAATATTATGGATTTCCTAAATATGGATACACAGCAATTTTTACAAATTTTGGCAACAGTAAATTTTTAGGTGATGCATTTGGACTTGTTGGCTTTTTGCAATTTGAAAACTCAGATAAAATAGCATGTTTCTCATTTAAAATTGGAGGAGGATTTGGTTATATATTTAATCCTTTTGACAGAGAAAAAAACTATAAAAACATTGCTGTTGGTAGCAGTTTTAATGGTTTAATGCGATTAGAACCCTCGCTAAGAATAAACTTAAACAATAAATTCTCTTTAAGTACAGGCATTGCTATCACTCATTTTTCTAATGCTGCAACAAAAACTCCCAACCTTGGAATAAATATAGCAACAGTTCAGGCAGGTTTTAGATATTCGTTTAATGAAGCAAAAAACTCAGTATCAAAAAACAACGTTGATACATTGACGAACAAACAACGATTTTTTGCTAATATTCAATCAGGTTATAAACAGGTTTATCCTGCCAATGGCCCGGTTTATGGTTTAGGAGCAATTAGTTTCAATTATTTTTTTCATCAGCATAAAAAAGGTCAATTAGGAATAGGAACAGAATTTTTCTATTCACCATCATTAAAAGAAGAACTTCAACAAGATAAAAATCAAGACAACAACAATAATTCTATTCCTCAGTTGGCACTAAATTTAAATTATGAGTTTACTTTTGGCAAGTTTGCTTTACCACTAATTCTTGGAATATATGCAGTTGATAATGTAAAGAAAAATGGACCTATTTATCAAAGTATAGGTTTAAGATATACACTAAATAAACACTTGGTTTTTTCCAGTATTTTAAAATCTCATTTAGGCAAAGCAGAATATAATTTATGGGGAATTGGATGGAGATGGTAGTTCAAACTTATTTTTTATTTTGGCAAACAATGTGCTATTTGAAATTATTGTATGTTAAAAATAATTCATGAATTTGAGTAAATTTTTTTTGTCATTAATAACTGTGTATTTTCGCAAAACATGAACAGATTGTTATTTAAATTTTTTTCGGTATTAATTTTAATGCTGATTAGCATTTCTACTTTTTCAAATTATCCTACTTATCAAATTGGATTACTCAAGTACAAAGGAGGAGGCGACTGGTATGCCAACTTAGAAACTTCACTCCCCAATTTGATTAAATTTTGTAATGAAAATTTATCTACTAATTTTTCTGGTGAGCAGGCAATAATTGATGTAGCCAGTTCGGACATTTTTAATGTTCCATTTGTGCACATGACAGGCCATGGCAATGTTCAATTTTCTGAACAAGAAGCACTAAACCTAAGAAATTATTTAATTGCTGGCGGCTTCCTGCATATTGATGACAACTATGGAATGGATAAATTTATAAGGCCGCAAATGAAAAAAGTTTTCCCTGAATTAGATTTTATTGAACTTCCTTTTTCTCATCCTGTTTATCATCAAAAATATGACTTCAATACCGGCTTACCAAAAATACACGAGCACGATGACAAACCACCTCAAGGGTTTGGATTAATTTACAAAGGAAGATTAGTTTGCTTTTATTCTTTTGAGTGCGATTTAGGCGATGGGTGGGAAAGTTTTGAGGTACACAAAGATTCTCCCGAAGCACATTCAAAAGCCTTAAAGATGGGAGCAAATTTGGTTCAATATGCTTTTACCAGTAAATTATTGATTAAATAATTTTTTGATTAATCTAAGGATTTGTTTCTTCTGTGTTCACAGATATTTCTGTTGTTTTAAAAGTTGAAAAGTATAAAAACAACAAGCCTAAAATTGCCGCTACAGCGCTCGAAATAAAAATACTCAATTTTCCATGGTTTATATACTCCAAGTTTGTAAAAGATAAATTACAAATAAATATCGACATTGTAAAACCAATACCACCAAGTATAGAAACACCAAACATGTGTTTCCAATTTACTTCTTGAGGCAATGTTGCCAACTTAAACTTTGTTGCTAAAAAAGAAACAACAAATATGCCAAGCGGTTTTCCAATCATCAATCCTAAAAATATTCCTAGCTCCAGATGATCAAATAAGTAAAAGTTACTATTAGAGCTCAATTCCATAGCACAATTAACCAAGGCAAAAAGCGGCATAATTAATAAAGTAACGGGTGTATGTAGTATATTTTCTAAACGTCGAAGTGGAGAAGCTGAACTTCCTTTTAGCATTGGGATGCAAAATGCAACAATAACGCCAGAAAGTGTTGGATGTATTCCTGTTTTATAAAAGCAATACCACAGGAATACTCCTAAAATTAAAAATGGCGTATTTCTTTTTACTTTGGTTATATTAAATACAATTAGAAGTACAAATACAATTGCAGAATAAACTAAATATTCAATAAGAATTTCCTTGGTGTAAAATACTGCAATAATTAAAACTGCTCCTAAGTCATCTACAACGGCAAGTGCAGTTAAAAAAACTTTTATAGCCATTGGAACTCTACTTCCCAGTAGTGCCAAAATTCCTAGCGCAAAGGCAATATCCGTGGCTGTAGGAATTGCCCAACCACCAATGGTAGGCTCGTTTAAATTTACCAACGAATAAATTAATGCCGGAACCAACATTCCTCCAATAGCAGCAGCAATAGGCAATGCGGCTTTACTTACTGAATTTAACTCCCCAATAAATAATTCTCTTTTTATCTCTAATCCCACTAATAAAAAGAAAAAACTCATACCAATTTCGTTTATCCAAAATTCAATGGGTTTGTTAAAAGATAAATTTCCAAAAGAAATACCAACATCAATGTGCCAAAATTCAACATACTTATGTCCTAAAATAGTATTGGAAAAAAACAAAGAGACAACGGCAGAAAAAATAAGTAAAATTCCCGAAAACTGATTACTGTGAATGAAATCCCTGAACGATTGTGTAATGTTTTTTGAGATTCCAATTACTTTATTTTTCATTTTGCAAATTTATTCATTTGATTCAAACACACGTTTTTTAATTTTTACCGAATAGCATAGCTGCCGAAAAACAAGAAGTTACATCCACTAAAATTGCAAATGTAGCTTTGGCTTTTATAACCAAGAAAAATCAAAAATAATATTCACGTTTCCCATTCCTAAATACGACCATAATTACATCTCCTTTTTTTTGTTTATAGGGATCAAAGAGTTTTTTAATCCTCATAAAAGCCCAAGTTTCCCTGTAAAGAACGGCTTTGGTTTCGTGATAAATAAAATAATCTGTATAAAAAATACTATAATCTTTATACTTAGTTACTATGCAATAGGGCTTTAGGGAGGGTGGAACTTTTTCTCTAACAGAATTCTTCATTACCACAAAACAAAATCTATAATTTCCTGTGTATAAATCATAGGAAATCAAATCTATTCCATAGCCAAAATAATTAAACATTGGTAAAACAAAAAATAAAATTAACGACACGTGAAAAAATAATTTTTTTGAATACTGTTTTGTTTCAACCCACAAATTTTGTTTATCATTCATGAATAAATAATAAATCATAACCATACAAAACACATTGTAGATTACTACTGTGGCTGTACCATTTTGGAGATATCCCAGAAAATAAATAATTAATAAATGTAGTATGATTGCAATATAAAAAGTAAATTTTCTTGTAGCCTTAAAAAACAACCCAAAACCAATAAAAAACTCCAAGGCTGCAACAATTAAACCAAGAGATTTTATAATGTCAAACAAATCATTTGGGATTAATCCTTTTAGGGGCTCAACAAGCTTTACATAACTGTATGAAAAAAAACTATGATTAAACTTATTAAATCCTGAAAAAAAGTAAGCCAATATAAAAATCAACTTACATGTATAAACAGTAAATTTTGAATCAATCCAGCCTAATTTATAGAAATAGTAGAATAGGAAGAAAGATAAAAAGGTAAATAGAAAAGGCTGAATTCTATTTGCATCATAAAATAAAAGAACAAAATAAATCAGAAAAAAAAATGATAAATAAACCTTATTGTCTTCTTTTTGATAAATAAAAACAAGGGAAATTACTAATGCCGCATATAAAATAAAATTCAAAAAAACTGGTATATCATTTATGCCTTCTATAAAAGGAAGCAAAGGAAAATCACGGTGATTAATAAAAATTTTATATGTAACTAAAACATATACCAAACAAAAGAAAGAAACAATTTTTTTTAGTTCTTCAATAAAAAAATTAGAATCCCTAGGTTCTTTATTCAACACATTTTCATTCATCACTATTATTCAAATTAAAAAGCAATAATCATCTTTTATTTATTTATCTAAAATTCAATACATGAAAAGTTAAATCTAATAAAAAATTCCACATAAAATTAAATTCAAACAAGTAAAATAATTAGCATTAAAGAATTACAAATTTTATAAATTTAGCTGTAAATTTGTGGACATGGAAAAATATGATTTGGTAATTATTGGCGCAGGCCCTAGTGGATATGCGGGAGCAATGAGAGCTTTAGATTTTAACAAAAAAGTATTGCTCATTGAGAAGGAAAAATTAGGAGGTGCGGGTATTTTTAATGGTGCGTTGTGGAGTAAATCAATGTGGGAGTATTCCGAAAAAGTTAAAATAAGAAGAGATGCCGAAGAAGGCAGAGAACTAAATATCACTTGGCAATCCATGATGAAAGATGTGAACGAAGCCATTCACGAGAGAAAAATGCAAATGACGCTTCATCTCAACATACTTCAATCGCAGCAAACAACAGCATTTGGAATTCATTACGAAAAAGGAACAGCAGTTCTGCAAGATGCACACCATGTTGTAATTCATAAAAACGATGGAAAAACAAAAGTGGTTGAAACAGATAAAATATTGTTGTGCACCGGGAGTCATCCAAGAAAATTAGCACACTTGCCAATTGACGAAAAAATTGTTGTTACAAGCGATGGAATTAACAACTGGACCGACTTTCCTGAAAGCCTTGTAATTTTGGGAGCAGGAGTTATTGGTTGTGAGTTTGCTACAATATTTTCAAACATTGGAAAAACCAAAGTATATCTTATTGATAAAGCACCGAGAATTCTTCCATTTGAAGACGAAGATATTGCACATATGGTCACTGAAAATTTAGAATCAAATGGCGTTACAATACATAAAAATTCTTCGTTGGTTAGAATGGAAATAAAGGATGGTAAGGTTGAATATGAGCTTAAATATGATGACGGAAGAATAGAAATAATACATGTTTCAAATGCACTAATATCTGTTGGTAGAATTCCAAACACAGAAAATTTAGGAATGGAAAATACAAAAATTAAATTTTCAGAAAGAGGAAGCATAATTGATCATGACACACAAACTGATGAAGAAAACATATATGTGGCCGGTGATTTAACTGCAGAAATATCATTAGTTACTGTAGGTGAAAGAGAGGCCAGGCATGCGGTTAGAAAAATGTTTGGAGGATATATTGATACACTTAAATATAGAAACCTTTGCACCATAATGTTTTTAAATCCCGAAGTAGCTGTGGTAGGAATGAGTGAACAAGAAGCTGTGCAAAAAGGCATTTCTGTAAAAGTTGCAAAAATTGATTTTAGTTGCATTGCTCGTGCTGTGGCGATGAGAAAAACAAAAGGTTTTTTTAAAATCATAGTTTCCAACGACGATGAAATGAAAATTCTTGGAATGAGAGCAATTGGTGAACATGCCAGCAGTGCAATTCAAGCAGTGCAATTACTTATTTACATGAACAAAGGAATTGATGAACTTGCTCACATGATTTATCCTCATCCATCAATTATTGAGGGAATTCAAGAGTGCGTTAGAATGTTGCTTAAAAAATCTATTTATAAATCTTCTGTTTTTAAAGATAAACTAAAATGTTATGTTTGCGAAAATGGAACATGCACTCCTATCAGCAATTTATGAATGTAAAAAACTGTTTTAAATTATTAATTACCCTTTCTTTTTTAATTTCAACTTACACCACCTTTGCACAGTCTGTCTCCAAAAAATTAAAAGAAGCAAAAAATTATAGTGCTCAAGGAAATTGTGCAGAAGCGATAAAAATTTATGATATTATTTTACTTGAAAAATCTACCAACAAAGATGCATTAGAAGAAAGGGCAAACTGCTTTTTAAAATTAAAAAATTATGAAAAAGCAATAGATGATGCTAAAATGCTGGTAAACATCAGCCCAAAAAATATTGATTACAAAATATTGCTTTCTAAATCCTACTTCGAAGGGAAAAAATATACTCAATGTTCAGAATTACTTGCACATTTAATAATAGATAATCCAGAAATTTTTGAAATGTATGATTACATTATTAATTCAAAAATAAATTTAAAAGACAACGAAGGAGCACTGCTCTACTGCAATGAAGCTTTGTCTAAATTACCCACCAATCATTATTTTTATTTTTTAAAAGGTGTTGCACAAGATAGCACTAGAAATTTTCAGCTTTCTACAATGAGCTATGCAAAAGCAATAGAAATTTTAGAACTTGATAAAAAAATTATTGATAAAAAACCTTACATCAACTATTACAAGAATTTGGGAATTGCTCTTTTAAAAATTCAAAGATGGGAAGATGCTGCAAGAGCATTTAACGGAGCCATAAAAATTGACAAAGATGACATTAGCTGCTATATTTTATTAGGTGATGCTTTTTCAAGCGGAAGAAAATATCAATCAGCATTAGATAACTTTAATCTAGCATTACAATTTTCTCCCAACAACATTGATTTATTTTTTAAAAGAGCACAAACATTAAAAAATCAAAAACGATTTATTGACGCTATTGAAGAATTTAATAAAATCATTGAAAAAGATTCTACTTATATTTTAGCGTACCTAGAAAAAGGAAAATCATTAGAAGAACTTAATGATTTTGAAAAAGCAGAAAAAGTTTATTCAATTGCCAAAGCAATAGATAAAAAAAACAAAACAATAGATACTTACATTGAAGCAAACAATAAAAGAAGTTACGATCATTACAAAGAAAGCGACAAACCAGAAATCACAATTATAAGTCCGGAAAACGAAAAATTTACTTTAATGGTATCTCTTGGAAGAAGCTATGTGGATATAACAGGTAAAATAAAAGACAACAGTAAAATTTTGTCAATAATGGTAGGAAATGTTGAGGCAACTTTTGACAAAAATCAAACTAATCCTGTTTTTTCTGCAACAGTTTCAACAGAAAATATTAGTCAAATAAAAGTAAAAGCTACCGATATTTATTATAATACTACTACAAGCACATATACACTAAATAGAATAGAAAAGAACCCACCCATAGTAATTTTTACAGACCCTATTGCAAGTTCTGGCAAAGAAGTATACATTTCAAAAGAAGCAGGAAATTCCTTAACTATTAAAGGTATAATTGACGACGAAAGTCCAATAAAATCAATATTAGTAAATGGACTTTATGCTGATTTTTCTTCTAATGAAATTAATCCTAAATTTTCTTTAACAATTGATGTAAAAGGGATAGATACAATTTCTGTAGAAGCAATTGATGCCTTTAATAATTATTCAAAAACAAAATTTACAATAAATAGAAAGGCTGTGTTTGAAGCGGAAATAAATCCAATGGGAATTACATGGGTTGTATTTATAGAAAATTCTAATTACTCAAATTTTACCTCTTTAGATGGGCCTGCAAAAGATAGAGAGAAACTAAAAAAAGCTTTGATCAATTATAGAATTGATAATTTTATTGTAAAAAACGATTTAACAAAAGATCAATTAGAAAAGTTTTTTTCCATAGAGTTAAGAACTATGCTTAAAACTGCACAAGTAAGTTCTGTCTTAATTTGGTATGCTGGGCATGGACGTTATATAAATGAAAACGGTTATTGGATTCCCGTTAATGCAAGCAAAACTGATGAATTTTCTTTCTTTCAGATAACAAATTTAAAAGGCTATTTAAGCACCTATAAATTTTTAAAACATGCTTTAGTAGTTTCTGATGCTTGCGAAACAGGCAGTGCATTTTGTATAACAAACTCTCAAATTAAGGATCCGGGTGATTGCAAAAAAACTGACGCAGTAAAAAATTCAAGCTTTCAGGTTTTTACATCATCTAACTCTGAATCTAGTTCCGACGAATCTTTGTTTGCAGAAACATTTTGTAATTTTTTAAAAAGCAATCCAGATAAATGCCTTCCTGTAGAAAGAGTAGCAAAAAAAGTTATTGAAACAGTGGCTAAAGAACAAAAACAAAAACCTACGTTTGGAATAATTCCCGGTCTAAACAACCAAAATGGAAGTTTCTATTTTATTAAGAATTAAAGTAAGTTTAATTTTTTAATAGTCTCCTAACGTTTCTTCGTTCTGGGCCAATGCAACTTTCAATTGTTCATCATTAGGAGCAACGCCATGCCATTTGTGGCTTCCCATCATAAAATCTACACCATTGCCCATATTTGTTTTCATTAAAATGCAAATTGGTTTTCCGTTTTTTGATTTTTCTTTTGCACCATCTAACGTAGAATTTAAATCAGCCAAATTGTTTCCATCGCATTCTAACACTAACCATCCAAAAGCCTCAAACTTTAATCTTAAATTTCCTAAATCTAAAACCTGCTTGGTAGAACCATCTATTTGCTGACCATTAACATCAATTGTTGAAATTAAATTATCCACATTTTTTGCAGAAGCAAACATTGCTGCCTCCCAAATTTGACCTTCTTGCAATTCGCCATCACCATGCAAACTAAATACCCATCTGTCGTCGTTGTTTTGTTTTTTTGCCAAGGCGGCACCTATTGCAACACTCATTCCCTGCCCCAAAGATCCGCTAGACATTCTTACACCGGGCAAATGTTCATGAGTTGTTGGATGCCCTTGCAAACGTGTATTTATTTTTCTAAACGTATTTAATTCTTCTACTGCAAAATATCCACTTCTAGCCAACACACTATAAAAAACCGGAGAAATATGGCCATTAGAAAGAAAAAATAAATCTTCGCCAATGCCATCCATTTCAAATTTTTTAGAATTGTGTTGTAATACCTTAAAATACAAACTCACAAAAAATTCAGTACAACCCAATGATGCTCCCGGGTGACCGGAATTTACAGCATGCACCATTCTTACAATATCTCTTCTTACTTGTGAACTTATGGCATTTAATTCTTCTAATGTTTTCATAATTATTTCTTTAGATTAACTTCTATTCCGGCTTTAAATGTCGGAAGATTTTTTATTATTAATGTAGATTTAGATGGATCTTTTATTTGTTCATTTAAAATAAACTGAAAAATAACATTTACTCTCTCTGCTCCAATTCTTGCAAAGCAAAAATAATCAAAAGGCTTTAATTCTTTAAGTCCGGTATAAGAAATCCTAATACTTCCGTAGGAACTGGAAGGCAAATCTAATTCACTAATTGCCTTATTCAAATAAAAATAATCTAAGCCCGCTCCCAGATCTAAAAAATATCCTAAACGGTTGCCTCTTTTTTTATCAAAATTTATTCTCCAATAGATAGAACCATTTAATGAAAGCCTGTTTATTCTATTAATATTGGGGGACAATAAGGCTGTTTTATTGTTTTTTAAATTTATGTTTTTAAACGCCAATCCTAATTCATTTCCTATGGCAAATAAACTACTTAGTTTGTATTTTGATCTTCTAGAAAGAGTTAACTGTATTGACCTCGGGAAATTTATTTGATAGTTTTTATCTGTGTATTTCTGATAGAACCAGCCATATCCGAAACTTAAATTAGAATACCTTTTTAAATTGGGGCCATATTTTTTATCAGGATTTAACTGATTTCCCTTTTGTTCAAGAACAACTGTTTGCGAAAAACAATAACTACTAAAAAACACAAACAAGGAGACAATAAAAATTTTAAAATGCTTGTACAAAATTATTTTAAAAGCTCAATAATACCCGCAGCTCCCTGTCCGGTTCCAACACACATGGTTACCATTCCATACTTACTTTTTCTTCTCCTCATTTCGTGAATTAACTGAACACTAAGTTTTGCTCCTGAACAACCTAATGGATGACCTAATGCTATGGCACCTCCGTTAACGTTAATTTTTTCGGCATTCAAACCCAAAGTTCTAATTACTGCCAAAGATTGAGAAGCAAATGCCTCGTTCAATTCAAATAAATCTATATCTTCTATTTTTAAACCTGCTTGTTTACAAACTTTTGGAATAGCTTCAATGGGTCCAATTCCCATAATTCTAGGAGGCACACCAGCAACCGCATAATCAACTAATCTGGCAATTGGTTCTAAATTGTATTCCTTTACCATTTCTTCGCTCATAACCATTAAAAAAGAGGCACCGTCTGAAGTTTGCGATGAGTTACCTGCAGTTACGGAACCAATAGCCGAAAAAACAGGCTTTAACTTCGCCAATGCTTCTAGGTTAGTATCTGCTCTTGGCCCTTCATCAGTACTAACCACAATTTCTCTTGTAGAAATTTTTTCTTTTTCATTCAGGTAGTTCTCTGAAATTTTTATTGGCACAATTTGTTCTTCAAACCTCTTTTCTTCAATGGCTTTTATCGCTTTTTGATGAGATTCAAATGCAAATTTATCTTGATCTTCTCTGCTAATGTTATATTCTTTGGCAACTGCTTCGGCGGTTAATCCCATTCCCCAGTACCAATCGGGATGAGCTTTTGCAACTTCATAATTTGGCACAACTTTCCATCCACCCATCGGAATTAAACTCATGGATTCTGCTCCACCTGCAATTATGCAATTTGCCATTCCTGCTTTTATTTTTGCCGAGGCAATGGCTATTGTTTCTAGGCCGGAGGCACAATATCTATTTACTGTCATACCAGGTACCTTATCGGTATTTAATGCCAGTAGTGAAATCAATCTTGCAAAATTCAAACCTTGTTCGGCCTCAGGCATTGCATTCCCTACTATTAAATCATCTATTCTTTCTTTATCTATATTTGGAATATTATCCATTAATTTAGCAATTACCATTGCAGCTAAATCATCAGGGCGTGTAAATCTAAAGGCTCCTCTACCAGCTTTGCCCACGGGGCTTCTAAATCCATTAACAATAAATGCTTCTTTCATTTTATTTGAATTTTATTTTAAATTCTATTCTGTTGTTTCTTTTTCTGCCCTCTACAGTATTATTGTCTGCAATTGGCTTTGAACTACCAAAATACTCGTAATTTATTTTTAATGGACTAACATTTTTGTTGATTAAAAACTGCTTAACAGATTCAGCTCTTTCTTTTGAAATTTGAATTCTGCCAACCTCCGGACCTTCATTATCTGTATGAGAAGATAAACTCAAATTTGCATAGGTATTATTGTTCATCCAATTGGCTAAATTTTCTAGAAACACAAATGATGAAGGATTTATTTCAGTTGAATTATCAAAAAAAGATAATTTTTCAGAAGCAGAATTTATAATCTCTAAATCTTCTGTTGTTAATAATGGACATCCATTGTTTTGGGCGCTACCCGGCGTATATACACATTCATCTTCTTTGTCAAAAACTCCATCTTTATCAGAATCTTCATTAGGGCAACCTTTGTTTTCTTTTTCTCCTAACACCTCCGGACATTTATCTTCATCGTCGTAAACACCATCTCCGTCAGTATCATCCGGACATCCTTTGTTTGTTGCACTTCCCTTTTTATCCGGACACAAATCTTCACCATCACCCAATCCATCGCCATCTTTATCGGGGCAACCTTTCAATTCTTTTGTTCCAAAATCTAAAGGACATTTATCGTCCAAATCCATAATTCCATCATGATCTCTGTCTGGACATCCTTTAAACTGAACCTCTCCTGCTATATCCGGACAATCGTCGTATTTGTCCATAATGCCATCACTGTCTCTATCGGGGCAACCATTCAAAGATTTTACGCCGGGTTCTTTGGGGCAATCATCTTCAATGTCAATAATTTTATCTCCATCTGTATCAGGACAACCGTTTGTTTCTGGCGGTCCAAAATTATGAGGGCATGCATCGTCTTTGTCAGTAATTAAATCATCGTCTTTGTCATTGTTGATGAAATATTTTCCAAAACCAAAATTAACTCCAACTCTTCCAGATAAAAACTTGGTGTTTTTATAATTTATTGCTCCAAAAATATTATCTGTTAGTAAATACAAATTTGCATTTCCAAAAGAATAAGAAATACCAACACCAAGATTTCCATAACTTTTTCTACCTATTGAATAGGCTATTCCAAAATCAAAAAATTCTTTTAGTCTAAAATTAAAAGAAGCACTGGCTGTAGTCCTGTATTTTGAATCAAATTTTCTAGATTGAAGGGCAAGCCCAGCATATATAAATTCATCAAAATAATATTTACCGCTTAAAAAAACAGTTGGTGCAAAATTTACTTTATATGAATCTTTTGTCTCCGCAAGACTAAAATTCTTTTGCAATGAATCTAACACTGTATTAAAAACTTGAGTAGAAGATACAGAATCATTAATAACCTGATTCATTTCAAAACCTCTAAATGTATAGGAGGATGCAGGATTTTTACTTTTAAAATTATTTACATCTGTATTCCATTTTATAAATCCAATGTTTGTAATACTTGCAGAAACCCCAATTTTATCATTTATTCTGTAATCAGCTCCTAAATCAAGCCCCCAGCCTTTGTTATTTTTCTTTAAGGCATAATTACTTAAATTTTTTAAATCAACTTTAGAAAAACCAGCTGAATTAATGTTAATATCACTAGTGGCAGTTACATCATAAGTAGTGGGGTCGGTGAGCAAGGTAATTGTGTTACTATTGGTAGAAATATTTTCCATTCCGTACAAATATTTTAATCTAATACCTGCTTGAAGTTCTGAATTAATTTGTCTGGCATAATACAAACCATATTCTCTGTAGTGAGATAAATCCAGGGCAAAATTAAACTCTTGCTTTTCCCCAAGAGTAGGGCCATTTCCATTCCATAATAAATCTAAAAATTGTTTAGAATATCCAAATCTAAAATCAACTTTTTCTGTTACGTTAATCATGAAATAATTTTTTTTTGTTCTTATCCCAAATGAAAGCAAATCAGCAGATAAGTCAGTTAAAAAAAAATTTTCTTTAGAAAGTTTATTCAGAACATTGTTCAAATCATAATATGCACCATCAGTGGTTTGAGAAATTAAGTCTTTGTATTTGAAACCAGAATTAAAAACGTTTGCGGAACTGCTTGAAACCAATGGAAATCCTAAATAAAATCTATCGTTGGGCAAACTAGAAACATTAAAATAAGTAGACTGGGGCAGGAATTTCATGTTATATATCAAAAAATTTTGCTGTGCAAAAGAATTTGAACAATAATTAAATACAAAAAAAATTATAACAAATAACTTGAATATTTTAAATTTAAAAACGTTTACCATTAATTTTTTCAAACTATATTTTCCACTTTAATTTTGCCTTTATACCAAACCTTACTTTAAGTTTATAACTGGAATAAAACTTTACATTAGTAGGGGGCGTTGTTCCGGGGTTGCTTGTGTTTGCTTGTGCAACAACTATTACTTTAGTAACATCTGATAAATTTCCTACTACGTTTTCTCTAAGAATTAAATCAGACATTTTATTCTCTATAACAGTAACCTTTCCATTTGCATCTACGGGGGCTGCTTTTATTATTATTTTATCTGCTTCTGTTTTTACAAGTGAATCTCTCAAAATAAAATTATCTGTAACAAAATATGCCTGAAGCTTTGTTTCCATTGGGAAACCATTAGCAATATTTACTTTAAAATTAAGATATTCAATTCTATCCGTTCTGCCAAATTCTAATGGAAAAGTATCTCTAAAACCAAAATTAGAGATATAACCCTCTAAGGGTAACGTTACTTTTAATCCCACTTTTATTCTGCTAGAATCTATAATAAAATTTCCTTGTGCTGAATTATTTAAAGTTGTCCCAATTTTGTATGCAAGCCTAGATGGAGACGAAAAAAATACGTCACTAATATTGCTATTGCTGCTGTTTAACAAAATTGTATTAATAGTAGATAATCCTTCTTGAGGAGGTGCAGTAATTTCAAAAGACGTGGGAGCACCAGTAATTGAGATAGGTGTGGGATTTGTAATAGGATGAAATGCATTGAATATTTCCATATTTGCCGATGCAGAAAAACCAAAAGAATTGGTGATTTTTAAATCCAATTCAGGATTTTTTACTCTAAATCCACCACTTATTGCATTTTCAAAAATTGATAAATTTACTGTATCAGGTTTGGGAATAAAAACCAAATTATCTGTAATTCTACCTTTGACTTTTGCAAATTTCAAATCAGCAATATTAATTTTAATTTTTATTGAATCCTGTATAGTTTCTGTGTTTGAATTGGATGTTTTTGTAAACTTAAAACTAAAAAACATTTTTAAACTGTTAGGATTACCATTGTCATTTACTCCCATTCTGTAACCATCAAGGATTCTGTTTGTATTTGATAATACTGGCAAGGTGCCTAAGTAATCTAAATTAAAATTTTCATCAAAAGCAACTCCATCTTTTACCATACTTGGTATTCTCAATCTCAGTTGAATATTTTGTTTGTAGTCAGAACTTAAGATAAAATTAAACAAGCCCGATTTTACCAGTATACTATCCAATTCAAATCCCGAAGTAGATTGTAATTCAAAAACAAAGGGAACTTCAGGAGTTGTAATTGTATTATTGGGTGGGATTGTATCTAGTAGTTGCAACAAGCTAATTTGGTTGGCATCTAAGCCTTGATTAAATGCAAATTGCTGATTTGAAATCTGTACCAATTGATCTGCCCTTGCAGAAAACAACGTGTCATCGTATATTAAAGTTAAAAAACCATTACTGTCTTCATTGATATTTGATTGTGATTTAACAATAATATCCTTTAGGGAAAACTCAGCATTTACAACTGGAATAGCCATTTCTGGTCCCCACAATAATTTTGTATCATCTTTGCACGAATAAAATATAGCTATACATAAAACGCAGAAGGTGTATAGTGATTTCTTTTTAAAAAGCATTTCTATTTTTAATTGATTCATTTTTTCAAAAGTAAAAATTTTATGCCACAAAAAACAATTTTATTTAAATCTATAAATATGATTACGATTATTGCCAATCTTAAATCAGTTTCGTTAAATTATTAATTACACTAATTTTGATACTATAATAATTAATAAAAAATAGAAGTAAATTCAAATAAAAACAATGCTCAATTTTAGGCTTAAAAAAATCTTTTAATTTAATGATTACAATTTTTTTCGGTTTTTTGTGCTCAACAAGAATAATAAATCACATTTTAGTTGATTAAATAGTTAAACTTGTATCAAAAGTTTTTGTTATTTAATTAAATTTGCAAAAATTTTTTTTATAACCCACGTAAAATTATGAAAATACTAGTTTGTATAAGTAAAGCACCCGATACTACCACAAAAATATTATTCAAAGACAATGATTCTGTTTTTAATGAAGATGGAGTTACTTTTATTATTAATCCGTACGACGAATGGTATGCTTTAGTTAGGGCCTTAGAACTCAAAGAAACATTAGGAGGTACAGTTACTGTTTTGCATGTTGGCCTTGCATCATCTGATACCGAAATAAGAAAAGCACTTGCAATTGGTGCAGACGATGCAGTAAGAATTGATGCAGAACCAAACGATGCTTCCTTTGTTGCAAAAGAAATTGCCGAATTTGCTAAGGACAAATCATTTGATTTAATTTTAGTGGGCAAAGAAACCATTAGTTTTAATGGAGCCACTGTTGGTGGTCAAATTGCAGGATCCCTTGATCTTCCTTTTATTTCTTTGGCAACAAAATTAGACATCGAATCCAATAATGCAATTGTTGAACACGACATTGATGGAGGAATTGAGGTGCTTGAGTGCGAGATGCCACTTGTAATAAGTTGCTCAAAAGGAATGGCCGAAGCAAGAATACCAAACATGAGAGGAATTATGGCAGCAAGAACTAAACCCTTGCTAGTTCTTCCATCTTTTGGTAGCCAACGCCTTACCAACACCATAAAATATTCATTAAACCCGGGAAGAACAACTTGCAAATTTATTGATGCAGAAAATGCACAACAATTAATTGAACTTTTACACAACGAAGCCAAAGTAATCTAAAAAAAAATTATGTCAGTATTAGTAATAGCCGAAATCTCAAAAGGCAAAATAAAAAAAGCTTCACTTGAGGCTACCAATTATGCATTTCAAATTGCGAGTCAATTATCAAAAACAGTAACTGCCTTAATTCTTGGCGAAACTTCAGGAGTAAATCTCGATGACCTAGGAAAAGCCGGGGCTTCCAAGATACTTACTGCAAATGACAAAAAGCTAGAAAGTGGTGATGCAAAAATTATTTGCAAAGTAATTTCTGATGTCATGGCACAAGAAAGTTCCGAAGTAATAGTTTTCTCGCATGATTTTAACTCCAAAAACATAGCTCCATATTTAGCAGCAAAGGTAAATGCAGGTATTGTTCCTGCAGCAGTTGATTTTCCTTCCATAGAAAATGGAGTGTTTTTAGTAAAGAAAAATGTTTTTTCGGGCAAGGCAAATGCCACTTACCAGATAGAATCTGCAATTAAAATTTTGTGTTTATTGCCAAATTCGTTTCCGGTTGAATTAGATAAAAATAAAGAATGTGTTATTGAACAATATACTGCACAACTAGATGGGCTTGAGAGTAAAATAAAAATACGTGAAACAAAAAAATCATCAGATTCAATAAATTTACCTGAAGCAGAATTAGTTGTTTCTGCCGGCAGAGGATTAAAAGGACCCGAAAATTGGGGTATAATTGAGGAGCTTGCAACAGAACTTGGTGCTGCTACAGCTTGCTCACGTCCTGTTTCAGATATTGGATGGAGACCACATCATGAGCATGTTGGACAAACAGGTATAGCAATTCGTCCAAATTTATATATCGCTATTGGAATTTCCGGAGCAATTCAGCATTTAGCTGGTGTAAATGGCAGCAAAACAATAGTTGTAATAAACAAAGACCCAGAGGCACCATTTTTTAAAGCTGCCGATTATGGTATTATTGGCGATGCATTTGAAATAGTTCCAAAGATTACTGCGGCTTTAAAAAACTTTAAGTCTAGCCAACATTAATAATAAATTATTTATAAATTAGTGACTGGCATATTTTCTTAAATGAAAAAAATAAAATTAGAAGTAATTCAAATTCAGTATAGTCAAACTCAAACTGGTGCTTATGCATTGGTCTTAGAAGATAGGAAAGGAAAAAGGAGAATTCCAATAATTATAGGTGGCCTAGAGGCACAAGCAATAGCTGTGGAACTAGAAAAAATGAAACCTACAAGGCCATTAACACACGACTTGTTTAAACCAATTTCCTCAGAGTTTGGAATAAATTTCACGGAAATAATTATTTATAACCTAGTGGAAGGGATATTTTATTCGAAAATCATTTGCTCAAATGGAGAAAAAGAAATTGAAATAGACTCTCGAACATCTGATGCAATAGCAATTGCATTAAGATTTAACTGCCCTATCTACACCTTTGATTTTATACTATCGTCAGCAGGAATTGCCTTGGAAGGCGATACATCCTCTTCGGATATCTTTGGTGAAATTTCAGATGAAGAGGTTGAAGATGAAAGCACTGTAAATGAATTTTCAAGATATTCTGATGAACAACTTGACGAGCTCCTAGAAAAATCTCTTGACGAAGAAGAATACGAAAAAGCCTCAAGAATTAGAGATGAAATGAAAAACAGAGGTAAACTATAAAAAAAGTTTCTCAATAATTTTTTCGCAGGAATCTTCTATAAGTTTATAAACCGTCTCAAAATCTTTTTCATCACCATAATATGGATCAGGAACTTGAATTTTTTGTTCTGGAAATAAAAATTCAGTTAATAAAATTATTTTTCTTCTTTGCGAATCATTTTCAGTAAGCTTCATTAACTCATTGTAATTGTTCAAGTCCATTACAAAAATATAATCAAAGTTAGAAAAATCTGAAACAGCAAATTTTCTTGCTGTTAAATTTGAAATATCAACATTGTTTTTTCTAGCAACTTCAATACTTCTGTAATCAGGTGTCGCACCAACGTGAAAGTCACTTGTGCCAGCTGAATCTACAATGATATTTAATTTTCGATAATTACTCTTATTTCTAAAAACACCTTCAGCCAGCGGTGATCTGCAAATATTTCCTAAACAAACCATCAGTATTTTCATCCCTTCTTTTCAATAAATCTATTATCAATAAATGTCCAAATTAAACACAATCTAATAGTTCTATCAGGCATTGGATATCCTTCCAAAGTAAAAAACAAGTCATTTTTTATTCCTGATAATACATTGTCAACTCTTACAAAACCTTCAAGATTTCTTACTTTAAAATCATAAACAAAATCAATTCTGGGATATGAAAATGCAGAAAAATTATTATTTAGTGTAAAAACAGAAATAGAAGGCAAATATCTCCAACCACTTGCAGCAGAAGAATAACTTACATCAATTCCAACACCACTACTTAAATTTTTCTTGAACGAATTAAACTGAAATCTGAACTTTTCCAATAAATACAGCGAAGGGAAATTTAAATCTAAAGTATTTGAAAGAGGTCTTTGAAAAATTAGTGCTGAATTAGAAACTATTTTTTTAAACTTAAAATTAGCAGAAATATTCAACTTCAAATACTTTATAA
>CAIMMJ010000375.1 GCA_903842515.1 uncultured Bacteroidota bacterium
ATTTTTAACTTTAATTTTTTAGTTTTTAGTGAGGAGATTTACTTTTTTTTGTTTAGTTTTTTTAATATGCTTCGGTAGCACTTTTGCTCAAACACCTCAGCAAATTGCTGTTCAAATAAGTGCTTCAGTTATTGATGTGCCTCCCCGTATCACATTAAATTGGTCTTCGTTGCCAACAATTACTCAATACCAAATTTTTAGAAAACTAAAATCTCAAACTTCTTGGGGTTCAGTCATTACAAGCATTCCCGGCACTTCTGTTCAATACATTGATAATAATGTTCAGCAAAATATTTCGTATGAATATAAAGTAGTTGGCTCAAGTGCAAATGGATTTAATGCTGTTGGTTATATAAATGCAGGTATTAAATTAAGTGAAATTGCTAATAGAGGAAAGTTATTTTTGTTAATAGACAATCGATTTCAGAATAGTTTAGCCCCAGAAATAACAAGATTAGAGAAGGATTTGGAAGGGGAAGGATGGATAATTATTAAAAATTATTATCCTATAAATGCAAACGTTACCGAAATAAAAAATTTTATAACACAAAATTATTTCCAAGATCCACAAAATACTAAAGCGGTTTTCTTGCTTGGACATTTACCAGTTCCATACAGCGGAAACATTTATCCCGATGGACATTCTGACCACGAAGGAGCTTGGCCTGCGGATGTTTATTATGGCGACATGGATGGAACTTGGACGGATTTATTTATAAATTTAACTGTTGCTTCTAGCAGCAGAAACCACAATGTACCTGGTGATGGTAAATTTGACCAATGGAGTATTCCTACTGATATTGAATTACAAGTGGGGAGGGTAGATTTGTATGGTCTCTCGGCATTTTCGCAAAACGAAGAAACACTCCTTAGAAATTATTTAAACAAAGACCACAATTACAGAATAAAGCAGTTTGCTCCTATTAAAAGAGCTTTAATTGATGATAATTTTGGATACTTTGGAGGAGAAGCATTTTCTGCCTCGGCAATGAGAAACTTTGCTAGCTTGGTTGGAACATCAAATATTGCATACACCGATTATATAAGTTCAATGCAAAATGGAAGCTATTTATGGTCCTATGGTTGTGGAGGAGGAACATATACAAGTGCTAACGGAATAGGATCTACGAACGATTTTAGCAATGTAACTTTGCAAGGAGTTTTTTCTGGATTATTTGGAAGCTATTTTGGCGACTGGGACAGATCTAATGCCTTATTAAAATCTACTATTGCAAATGGAAACGTTTTAAGTACTGTTTGGAGTGGCCGCCCAAATTGGATTTTTCACCACATGGCCCTTGGCGAAAACATTGGATACAGCGCTAGAATCACACAAAATAATAATGGGCTGTATGCCTCCAACTATGGTGCAAGATTTATTCATTTGGCACTTTTAGGGGACCCCACTTTAAAAAATGATGTTGTTTCTCCAGTTTCAAATGTTGTAGCTTCTAAGTATGGTAATAATTGCATTGTTACTTGGAGCCCATCTTCTGATAATGTTATTGGATACAATATCTACAGCAAAAATCAAGAAAATACTACTTATGCTAAACTTAATACAAACCCAATTACAATAAATAATTTTACTGATAGCTGTTTAATTTATCCAGGAGTTTATTCTTATATGGTAAGAGCGGTAAAGCTAGAAACTACGGCAAGCGGAACTTATTATAATTTAAGCACCGGGATAATAGATACAGCTGCCAATAATCAAAATCTTTTAATTGATGCTGACTTTTCTTTTAACGTAAGTAATAATACCGTTAGTTTTATTGGTTTGATAAATAATGCAACAAATTTTTTATGGGATTTTGATAATGGGTTAAGTTCAACGAATATAAATCCTGTTGTAAATTTTAATGATGGCCTTTACAGTGTAAAGTTTATTGTTGAAAACTCATGTAATAGCGATACTATTCAAAAAATGGTAGGAGTAGGTAATTTATTTCCAGCACAGCCGGGTAACTTTATTTCTTATACAGATAGTATTTGTGCCGCAACTAACAACGTAATTTTTTCTGTACCCAGCGTTGCAAATGTAAACTATAGTTGGAGTTATAGTGGAAGTGGTGCAACAATAAATGGTTCTGGGAATTCTGTTTCAATAAATTTTTCAGCTAATGCAAGTTCCGGTACTTTAAGTGTTACACCTAGCAACTTTTTTGGCCCTGGATTACCTAGAGAAATGCAAATTTATATAAAGCCAGTTCCAAATGTTACGATCTCAGGTGAGAATTCTATTTGTAGCGGTGCTTCTACAAATTTAATTGCAAACGGTGCAACAACATATTTATGGCAAGGCGGATCTACTGAAAATTATATAACAGTAGCTCCAACTGCAACTACAGGTTATAATGTTATTGGAACAAGCTCTAACGGATGTTCAAAAGCAAGCTCAATTTCTGTAAATGTTACTGCAACTCCAGCTTTACCAAGTATAAGTATTTTGTCTGGCAGCAATCCTTTTTGTTTTGGAAGTACTGTTACTTTAAGATCTAGCTCACTAAATGGAAATTTGTGGAGCAATGGAGCTACAACAAGAGATGTTACGCTTGACTCTACAAATACCTTAACGTTGCAAGTAATTGTAAATGGTTGCAGTTCTCTCGTAAATACAATAACCGTTACAGAAAAACCCCAATTAATTGCTGAAATAAATGGAGAGTATAATGGTATTTTTTCTACATGTGAATTAACTACTCCAATTAATGCAACAGAAAATTTAAGTTACCCTTCCGCTTTAACTTACCAATGGATATTCCCAAATTCACAAGTTTCTTATGGGATAAATCAGATTGCAAACCAAACAGGAAATTACTTATTAAGAGTAATTCCTGCCGATTTTTGTCCTTTTGTTCAAACATCGCAACAAATTAATGTTGGAATTGGCTCCTCTCCCAATATAATCCCAAATGGCCCAACAACAATATGTCAAGGCGGATTAGTTGTTCTAAATGCTCCGGCTGGTGGAACTTACTTGTGGAGCAATGGAGCTACTACACAAAGTATTTCAGTAAATCAAGCCGAAAGTTTTTATGTAGAAATATCAAGTGGTCCTTGCTCTGGTATTTCAAATTCAGTTGAAGTTATTGTTAATGAATTGGTTGTGCCAACTATAACCATAGAAACGTCAAGCTTGGAAGTTTGTAATTCAGATGTTATTGTTTTTAATGCAATAACAACTGATGCAGGTACGAATCCTTCATTTAGATGGAAAAAAAATGGAATTATTGTAAGTAATAATAATGTTTACATCGATAGCATGCTTGTAAACAATGATGAAATTACATGCGATTTATACACAACAGATGTATGTACTGATTTTCCTATTACTAATTCAAACTCTTTAAATATGAATGTTACATTTTGTAATTTAGTATGGATTGGAAGTGAAGATAGTAATTGGGACAACCCAAACAATTGGTCTCCTTCTGTAGTTCCAGATTTTGGAAGAAGTGTAATTGTAAATGCGGGAACTCCATATCCACCGGAATTACAAACTACTAGTGCATGTTTTAATCTAAACATAAAATCTGGTGCAATAATAGAATTAGGTGGAAATATATTTCAAGTTTATGGGCAAGTAGTAGGCAATGGAAAATTTAGTGGTGGAGGCAAATCTGAACTACATCTTTTTTCTCAAGGGAATGTAGGAGGTATATCTTTTTTTCAGCAAAATGATTATTCCAAATCACTTGCAAATTTGTTTTTAAATTGTGGTAATGTTTTTTTAAAAGATACACTTTACATTACAGAATCAATAGAAATGCAAACCGGTTTTTTTGAAACAAGAAATAAACTAAGACTTAGGGCTAACTCCAAAAAATCTGCTGTTATAAAAGAAATTTCAAGCCCACAAGATTGTGCGATTATTGGTGACGTAATTGTTGAAAGATTTGCCAGAGGAGGTTTAACGGGTTGGGCGACTATTGGAAACCCTGTAAAAAATGAAAAAATAGTAGGTTGGCAAGATGATTTTGCTACAGCAGGATATTCTGGTGCTGGTGGTGTTGCAGGAGATTTTGTATCAGTCTATTGGTACGATGAAACAGCAGAGGGTGATTTAGTAAGTGGATACACAATCCCATCAAGTTCATCCGACACTGTTCCAATTGGTCGCGGCTATATGGTTTATTTGGGGGACGGATTTACAAATACAAATAATATTATATTTGATGTTGTTGGAGAAGTTCAAATTGGCGAGATTCAGATTCCAGTTACCTATACACAATCACCAAATAATATTTATGGCGATGTGGATGGATGGAATTTAATTGCAAATCCTTATTGCCATACCATAGATTGGGATTCTGAAGATTGGGTTCAAGAAAACTTAGATAGATCAATATACATTTATAATGCCGATCTTCAAAATTATTCTACTTATGTAAGAAATAGTGATGGAATTGGAATTAACGGTGGCACAAATAACATAGCTGCTGGTCAAGGATTTTGGATAAAAGCAAATGCAGAAAATCCATATCTTTTAGCAACTGAAAGAATAAAAAGAACAAATAATATCGAATTACAAAGAAATTCAAATGATCTTTTACCTGAGGGTCTTTTAAAATTAAAGTTGGTTTTCGGAAACAAAACAGACGAAACTATTCTGAGGCTAAAGCCGGAGGCAAGCAATAATTACGATGGGGATTTTGATGCAATAAAACTAAATAGTTTAAAAAATGATTATCCAAATATTTCTTCAAAAATAGAAGGGTTAAATTATGCAATAAATACAGTAGGTTCATCAAATATTCCTGATGAAGTACTTCTAAAATTAAAAGTTAGCAGTATTGGAAACTATCAAATTGAATTCAAAGGCGTAGAAACTTTTGCAAGTAATGTTTATTTAAAGGATAATTCTAATCAGAATTTACTAAAATTAAACGTAGACACTACACTCAATTTTCTTGTTGTTGATACACTAAATTTTTTATACAGATATTCTTTAGTTTTTAATAATGGCAATGTTCTTAAAACCGAAAACACATCAATATCTAGAATTAATATTTTCCCAAATCCAAGTAAAAACAAACTAAAAGTTATAATCCCAACTACAAGGAATATTATCTCTGCAGAACTATTCGATTCCTTTGGGCGAATAATTGAAAAAATAGATTCTCCCAATAAAAATATTGCATTGGATTTTAATGCGGAAAATTTAAACTTAGGAGTTTATTACTTAAAATTTACAGATGCAAATGGATCAATTGAATCATATAAATGGATTAAAATTCAGTAGTTATTTTTGGATTAATGCCTTGTAATTTTTTATACTTTTACTGCAGTTAAAATTTAAAACATGAGAACTTTAAACACTATTGCTTTCTTGATTATAATTATAACAAGTATTGGATTTTCCAAAACTATTACAGTCAATAATCTTTCAGAAGAAAATTTAGAATTATTCCAATTTAAAGATTTAGCCAAAGCATACAAAAATTCTCAATCCAAAGACACTATCTTGTTTATTGGAAGTAGTGAATTAAATGAAATCAAGAATTTGTACTGCGAACCATCTGAACCACTCTACATTTCTAAAGAATTGATTTTTGTTGGCCCTGGATTTTTACCACAAAATAACAGCAAGCAAGTTGCACGCTTAGGAGCAGTTTTATTGGGTTCAGGCTCTTCTGGTTCTCAGTTTTTAGGGCTTGTGATTGATAAAATAAGCTTCATTACTACACAAAATATTTTCGATTACAAATTTGATGGATGTTACATTAAAGAGATTGACTTTACAGGAATTGGAAAAAGTAAAATTGGCGATATGTTATTTTTAAGATGCTTTGTATCGGGTAAAATAAATTTTGCAAAGCTTGGAATGCAAATCACTGGTGTTGTCTTTAGGAATAGTATTTTACACAATGTAAGCTTTGAAAATTCTGGAAAAAATGCGAAACAAGTTTATTTATTAAATAATAATATAATTTCAGGAACCCCATTTGTAAAATTTGAAAATGCAATAATTGCAAACAATCTTTTTTATAAGGTAGATTTTAAAGGTGCAACAACTTCTACTTTTAATAACAATATTACTTTTAATTGCAAGGATGGTGGTCTCATTCCATACGGAAACAACGAGGGCAAGAATAATCTTTGCGATCTTAATCCTCAGATAGAAAAACTAGAAGAATTTAACAGCAATTCAATTGCAGAGATTTGTAGCTATAATTGGAGCATGAAAGAAAATTCTCCGGGAATTAAGGCCGGTACAGATTTTACTGATATTGGAATTACAGGAGGAATTTTTCCCGCCTACGAATTTTATACCAACAAAATATTTTCTGGTGAACCTAAGCTAAAAAAATAAAGCGTATTACTTAGCTTTTTTCTTCCCAAATAATTGCTAAGTGCAAGATTGTTTGAACTGCTTTTTCCATATCCTGTATAGAAACCCATTCATGTTTGCTATGAAAAGCATGTTCTCCTGCAAAAATATTTGGGCAAGGTAAACCCATAAATGAAAGTCTGCTTCCGTCTGTTCCACCCCTAATACTGCTAAGTTTTGCTTCCAGCCCCACCCTTTCAATAGCTTGTTTCGCATAATCTACTACTTGTGGGTAATTGTCTAAAATTTCTTTCATGTTTCTGTATTGTTCAATTATCTCAACAGAAAAAGTCGAATGAGGAAATTGAAGCATAACATTTTCAGCAATTGTTTTTATTACTTTTTCATGTTGTGCTAGTTTTGATGTATCAAAATCTCTGACAATAAAAGAAATTTTAGCTTCTTCAATTCCTCCGCTAATAGAAACAGGATGTACGAAACCTTCTTTATTTTCTGTACTCTCAGGCGATAAAAATTCTTTTGGCAAGCTAGAAATAATTTGTGATGCAATTTTTATTGCACTTTCCATTTTATTTTTTGCAAATCCGGGATGAGTGCTCACTCCATTTATTTTTAAATGTAGTGCATTAGCCGAAAACGTTTCATTTTCTAGAGTTCCTAATGATTCACCATCCATAGTATATGCAAATGTTGCACCCAGTTTTTTTAAATCAACATGTTCCACACCCCTCCCAACTTCTTCGTCTGGTGTAAATAAAATTTTAATGGTGCCATGTTTTATTTCGGGAGTATTCATCAACTGAAAGGCAGCATCCATAATTTCTGCCACACCAGCTTTGTTGTCGGCTCCAAGCAAAGTTGTTCCATCGGCAGTAATAATATCATTGCCAATTTGATTTAATAAATCGGGATGATTTTTGGGAGAAATAATTTGAGTGTTGTCTTTTGGCAAAATTATATCTTGTCCATTATAATTTGTGTGCACAATTGGTTTTACATTTTCTCCACTGCAATCAGGAGAAGTATCCATATGAGAGCAAAAACAAATTACAGGAACATTTTTTGTTGTATTGGATGGTATTGTGGCATATACATAACCATAAACATCCAATTCGCACTCAATACCCATATCAGTAAGTTCGCTTACTAATAATTTTGCAAGATTTTTTTGTTTTTCAGTTGATGGAAAAGTTGTAGAGTTAGGGTCTGATTGTGTGTCAACTTTTACATAGTTCAAAAACCTTTCTGCAACTGTGTGTTTGAGATTAACTAATTTCATTTTTACCAAATTTTTACTCTAATTTTTTCATCTCTGTACATTTTGTTTTCGGGTTTCACATCAAATGCCTTGTAGAATTCAGGCATATTGCTCATGGGACCATTAATTCTGAACATAGCAGGCGAATGAACATCTGTCATTATTTGTTTTGCTAAATTTTCAGATCTTCTTTGTACCATCCAACCGTAAGCAAATCCCAAGAAATACTCCTGGTCGGGAGTAAAACCACATTCGCCTTTGTCTGCCTTTCCATCCTTAGTTTTTTTAAATGCTTCGTATCCCATGATGCAACCGCCTAAATCAGCAATGTTTTCGCCAAGTGTGGCGGCACCATTTACATGCAAGCTATCTAATACAGTATATCCATTGTATTGCTCAACAAGAAGCTTAGTTTTAGAAGTAAATTTTTCTCGGTCTTCTTTTGTCCACCAATTATTTAAATTTCCTTTCTCGTCAAACTGACTTCCTTGGTCATCGAATCCATGGGTAATTTCATGTCCAAAAGTTCCACCACCAATTATTCCATAAAGCACTGCATCCGGAGGCATGCCTTGGTAACCTGGAACAATAATGTTGCAGCCTGGAATTACAAATTCATTTAAGGTAGGATCGTAGTATGCATTATAGGTTTGAGGAGTCATGTTCCACTCTGTTCTATCAACAGGTTTACCATATTTTTTTATCATGTCTTCAAACGCCCACACATTGGCGTTAATAACATTTAAACAATAACTTTTCCTCGAAACTTCTAACTTAGAATAGTCCTTCCATTTGTCAGGATAACCAAGTTTCATGTTTATTGTAGATAATTTTACCAATGCTTTTTTCTTAGTTTCTTCACTCATCCAATCAAGAGCCAAAAGGTGTTCTTTAAATACTGCAATAATATTGTCACCAATCTCTTTGAATTTTTCTTTAGTATTTGCAGGCAAGTAATCTTTAACATATTCTTGACCTATCAATTCGCCCAATGATTTATTGGTTTGCTCAACAGCTTGTTTCCATATTGGCTTTTGTGTTTGTGTGCCCGATAAAACTGTTTCATAAAAGTAGAAATCTTGATCCTTTATTTTTTTATTTAAAAATTCGGCATAGCTTCCAATCAAATGAAATTTTAAATAATTTTTTATTTCGTCAATAGATGAGTTTTTTAAAATAGCATTAAACCCTATTATAAACTCTGGTTGACCAACAATAACAGAGTCTACATTAGTTAAATTTATTCCTGACAAAAATGTTTTCCAATCAAAATTGGGTGTGCTTTTTTGCAAAGCATCAAAAGACATTTTGTTGTAATTTTTATAAGGATCTCTGAGGTCTTCGAGCTTTCTTGAAACGTTAGCAAGTTTCTCTTCAATCGAATAAATGTTTTGTGAGCTTTTTAATGAATCCTTTTCATTTGGGAAACTCAACGACATAAAACGAAGCAAATGATTTTTATACTTTTCGCGAATACTTTTTGTCCTTACATCAGTTCCAAAATAGTATTCTCTATCGGGTAAACCAATTCCTCCTTGATAAATTGACACAGAATTTAAACTGCTATTTTTTTCATCTCTGCCAACATATATTCCAAAAAATGGTCCTGTTGCTATTCTTGTTAATGAAGCTAATAATCCTGCAATTTCTTCTTTTTTAGAAAGTTTATCAATGTCATTTATATACTTCTCTAGTGATGACAATCCATCCTTTTCGATGTTTAGCGTATCAGATGCCGAGTAAAAAAAATCACCAATTTTTTGTGTGTTGCTGCCAACAACTGCTGATTTTTCCTTGGCTGCTTTTTCGCATATTATTCTCACCACATTATTTACGCTATCTTTTACAGCCAGAAAAATACCATTGGTAGTTTCCGATTCAGGAATTGGGTTTCTTTTAAACCAACCTCCGTTGGCATAATTAAAAAAATCATCGGCCGGATTTATGGTAGTGTCTCTATTACTAACTAGTGGAGAAATAAAACTATTTTTTTGTTCCTCCTTGTTCCCTTTACAAGAGATAATAAGCGTGCTTACTAAAATACTTATTGTTAAAAAATTTACTTTCATTTTGTTTATATTTAATCTACAAATTCATTTCTTTCTACATACTCTATTATTTTACCCGCAATATCAACTTTTGTTGCAGCTTCTATTCCCTCTAAACCTGGAGAGGAGTTTACTTCCATTACCAATGGGCCTCTGCTACTTTGCAACATATCTACACCGGCAATTGCTAATCCTAATTTTTTGGCAGATTTAAGTGCAGTTAATTTTTCTTCTTTGCTAAGTTCAATCAATTCTGCTTTTCCGCCTCTGTGCAAATTACTTCTAAATTCACCCGGTGCACCTTGGCGTTTCATTGCACCCACAATTTGACCATCAACTACAAAAGCTCTAATATCAGCTCCTCCAGCTTCTTTAATAAATTCCTGTACTAGAATATTTGCATCTAATTCTAAAAATGCTTCAATCACAGATTTGGCAGATTTAAATGTTTCGGCAAGTATAACGCCAATACCCTGCGTTCCTTCTAATAATTTAACAACAACAGGAACTCCACCAACTTGTTCTATAACATTCTCTATATTTTTTGGTTCCGATGCAAATGCAGTTTTTGGCATTCCTATTCCTGCACGAGACAACAATTGTAAAGATCTTAATTTATCTCTTGACCTTACTAATGCTTGAGATTCTACAGCAGTAAATATTTTCATCATTTCAAATTGCCTTACAACTGCTGCACCATAAAACGTTACCGATGCTCCAATTCTGGGAATTACTGCACCAACATCTTTTATTTCTTGTCCTTTGTAAAAAATATGAGGTCTGTTTTTTTCAATTACTAACACACATTTTTGATGATCTAAAACCAACATTTCATGTCCTCTTTGTTTACCAGCTTCAATAAGTCTTTTGGTTGAATACAAATTTGCATTTCTAGATAGAATGGCAATTTTCATAGGAGTTGTTTTTGATTAAATTTTGCTTAAATATAAAAAGAGTTTCAAAACCAAAATTGATTTTATAGAATTAAATATTTTTTACTTTAAAAGTCTCTTAATCGCCATTCTATCGGATAGTAGTTATTGTTTCTGTTATCCAATTGTTTTATGAAGCCTAAACCTTGATTTAGATATTTTATAAGGTACCAACCCTTTGGATATTCATAAGTTAGCGACTGCTTTGACAAAAAATTCAATGCCTTAGTTTTATCAACTTCAATTGTGTTTCCTATAAATTTTACATTTGTAGAAAATGCTAATTCTGCTTGAGGTATAATTTCCTTATAGCTTTCCTTTGCAATATCAGTTCCGCTGTAAACAAAATAAATATATCTTTTTAGGAAGTTTATTTTGGTGGAATTATTTCTATTCTCAACTCCTACGGTCTCTTTATGCAAAGTGTAGAAAGGCTCAAAATTAAAGTTTAGATTTTCTTTTATCCAACTTTCCATTAACAGTGATGGTTTATAATTGGGTATATTTTTAGATTTGATTTCTTTAATTTCTTTGGTTCCTTTCTTACGAAATATAGAGACAAAAAATCCTTCGCCTTCTAATTTATAAGGCCAAAATCTATAACCAATTGCATTGTGTTTATCTGAAAGTGTTTCTGTAATATTCCATTCTTTTGCAACTGAAATAGCCACATTTTCTATTTCTTCATTTTCCAAGATAAAATCACAAATAGCTTCGTTTTCTTCTCTGGAGAATGAGCAAGTCGAATAAATTAATATTCCTTCTCTTGACAAGGAGTTCATCAAACCAAGTATAATTTCTTTTTGAGCATCGGCACAGGAATTTACTAAATTTTGTGACCATTGTTTTAGAGCAAATTCATCTTTTCTAAACATCCCCGAACCGGAGCACGGAGCATCAATTAAAATCAAATCAAAAAACTCTTCAATTTCACTAAATTTATTTAATGATGAATTACTAATTGCAATGTTACCGCTTCCCCATTTTACAACATTTTCTTTCAAAGACGAAATTCTTTTCGTATTTACTTCGTTGCTAACAAGAAAACTGTTTTCATTTATATTATCTGCAATACACGTAGTTTTGCCGCCTGGGGCTGCACAAAAGTCCAATGCATTAATTATTTTTTCTTTAGGAATTAATTGTTTAATAATACATCCAACAATCATAGAACTTGCTTCCTGAACGTAATATGAACCAGCATGCCAAAGTGGATCTAAGCTAAACCTTGCCTTGTTCTTGATGTATTTCCCTTCGTTTAGCCATGGCACATTGGTGTATTCCACTATTTCTTCTGATTGATTTTTTTTTGAGTTTAATCGAATTGAAATCGACGGATTTAATTCATGTGCTTCAATAAATTTATCACTATCAAACCCAGAAGTATGTTTTAACTTTTCAATTAATTCTTGGGGTAAATCCATTTTTTAACTTTTTGCTTACGAAAAGACTTCAATAAAAAATTGCAAAAAAAAGGCAGATTTCTGGGAAACCTGCCTTTTTTTGTAAATATAGAATTCGATTATTCAATAATTAGTTTTTGCACCTCTAGTGTTTTGCCATTGTTAACTTCAACAAAATACATTCCCTTTGCTTGATTAGAAATATTCAATTGTAAATTGTTTGATGCACTATTTTCGGTTAGTATTAATGAACCTAAACTATTATATAGCTTCACTTGTTTTTGGCCTTCAACATTAAAATTTATATTCACCATTCCATTACTTGGGTTAGGATGAATAACTGATTTGAATGAATTATTTTTTGAAACAGAAGTTATTAATGTTGGAGAAACAATGTGTATGGTTTGAGTTGTAGTAGCTGCTGGAATTCCATTGTCTGTTGCACTTACAAAAATATAGTTATTTGGTTCTTGCTCTGTTCCTATGCATTGAATAGTAACAACACATGGATTGCCGCTAACATTGCTGAGGATAGAATAATTTGGATTTTGAAAAGTAACAACTGCAGAAACTTCTTGCCCAATTTCAGGGCCAACATAAACCATTTGAATAATTGTTGTATCGCCGGGAGTAAGATTAATACTATCGCAAACAGATGTTAATGCAATTGGTGGAACATTATTATTTGAAGTACAAGTAGAAATTAAATATGCAGAATTATCTAAAAAACTTATTCCGTCGTTGTTAGAATCGGGTCCATCATAATCTATTCCTGCATGGTCAAATCTTCCTACTTGAAAATAGTTTATTCCATCTCCTTTGTTTGCACCAACTGTTGCCGGCACACCCCCAAAACCGTTTACACCTGCAGAAGCTGCGCCAGTTGTCCATTGCATATCGCCGTAACAAAATGATACATTGTTTCCTCCGGGTACAATTGAATCTAATCCATCTGTAATTATTAGTTGAAATGTATTGCGTTTATCTCCCTGCATAGAAAAATATCCAACTTCTTCCCATTTGATAATTAATGCAGAAGGTGTTATTTTGTAGTAAACTAAACCTAGGTATGGTTCCCCAGCAATTGTATCAATAGGGTTTCCTAAAGAATCTAACACTACACCTCCCCCTTGGCCTCGTGTATCAACATCTCCCCAAAATGGAGCTATCATATTAAAATTTTGACTTGGAAATGCATCTGCTGAAAATGTTGAATATGGGTTACTAAATGAAATATTACCATTGTTGTTTATGTAAATAGAACTTACTTGCTGACCATAATAGCAAAACGAAAATGGCAATGCTATTTCGCTTGTTGAACCATCGTCGTTTGTGTAATAAGGAGGCGTGGAATTAGCAAATGGTACTATTGAGAATGTTGTATCCAATGGGATTAAACAATTACAATTGTACTCAGAATTTGTTGATACAGTGGCTGCTTGGTTGGAGACAGGCAAATTTAATATAGTATTGTTGTTGCTTGAAGCATTAAATACCTGTTGAGGCAAATTGCCTGCCATTTTCATCTGCTGATATTGTTGGCTATCAACAATTATGTTTTGTTGGGCAATTGTTGTGTTTGCTAAAAAAAGAGATATACTTCCGATAGCAAAAAATTGAGACAGTAATTTTGTTTTCATAGTTTTAATTATTAAAATTTCAATCAAAGTTATAAATATTTTTAATACTAATAACAAAAAAAGCAGGAGCTTGTTCTTCCTGCTTTTTCTTATAGTTGGCTTTTATTTGATTTATTGTTTGAGCACTTTTATTGTTTTATTAGATTCATTTGTTCTAACCTCAATAAAATAAATGCCGTTTGCTAAATTCTCTACATTCATTTGAAGGTTATTTCCAGGGCCAATATTTAATGATTCGTAACTTATGGCCTTTCCTGTTGCATCAAAAATAGTTACTATGCCTACCATAGAATTAGAATTGGTGTTGGATAGTGTAATGTTGCTTTGGAATGGATTAGGATAAATAGCAAAATTAGTTTGATTTTCTAATTCTTCTATTGCTGTTCCCAATATAGTTACTGTTAGTTCAGTGCTTTTACTTCCACATGAATTTGTAACAGTTAAAACAACCGTATATGTTCCATCATTAGAATATTGATGAAATGGATTTGTAATAGTTGAATTTGGAGTGTTGTCACCAAAATTCCATACAGATGTTGAATAATTTGTTGAATTGTTTGTGAAAGTAACCGCACCTATGTTTTGCGAAGCAATACCAGCAGTTGCAGTTGGCAATGGATTAACAATAACTGCAACTACATTGGAAATTGCATTACAACCTTGACCAGAAATTTGGGTTGTATAGTTTCCTGTTTGAGTTGCTATCAATGAACTTCCTGAGGCCCCAACAATTTGTATCCCATTTAAATACCAGCTATTTCCTAGTGGTGTGCTTGAATTTAATGTTACGCTTCCTCCTTCGCAGAAAATACTACTGCCCGTAAAACTCACTAAAGGTGCACTTGGGCCAACAATTGAAATGTTTACACTATTTGAAATCGAAGTACATCCATTAGTAGAGGTAACTGTAACAAAATAAGTTCCAGCAGAGCTAACGTTTATAGTATTTCCGTTTAGTCCATTACTCCAGTTATACGATTGATATTCTGTTTGTGTGCTTGATGAAATTATTGCTTGAGTTCCATTACAAATTTCTGTTGTACTTGCAGATATTGTTGGTGGAATTACATTTAAAACATTTATAAAAATTGGTTCTGATGTTGCACTGCAACTATTGTTGGTTACAGAAACAGTATACGAACCGGTTTGCGTTACGCTAATGCTTTGGTTGGTTGATGAATTTGACCATAAGTAAGAAGTCCCACTATTTGCAGATAAGCTTACCGAACCACCATTACAGAAGCTTGTTGGGCCATTTACATTAACGATTGCATTTACTACGGTTACATTTACTTGAATAGAATTAGAGGAAGTTGTGGTTCCACAATTATTCGAAAGCTCAACTGTATATAAGCCTTCACTGTTTGCATTAATTGAACTTGAATTTGTTCCAATATTATTTCCGTTTAATTTCCATTGGTAATTAGTAAATAGTAAATTTAAAACAGATAATTCTACAAAACTGCCAGAACATATTGTTGTTGCTCCATTTGGATTTATTGTTTGAGACTGTGGTGCAAAGTTTAAATTTACTGTAATAGAATTTGATGAAACTAAAGTTGTGCAAGAATTAAATATTTCTAATGTGTAAGTTCCTGCTTGCGATGCAGTAAAAGTATTGGTGTTAGTACCTACGCTATTTCCATCGAGTTTCCATTGGTAATTAATTCCTGTTTGCAGAGGCGAAGTTAAATTCACAGAATTCCCGGAGCAGAACGTAGTTGCACCTAATGCAATAATTGCAGTTGAGTTTGGCAAATTCTCAACAGTTACATTTATTGAATTACCTGAGGTAACCGTGCCACAATTATTAGAAATTTCAACTGTATAAATACCTGAAGTTGTTGCATTAATTATTTCGGAGTTTACGCCAATGTTTAAATCATTTTGTTTCCACTGGTAAGTAACGCCAGCTTGAAATGGCACAGACAATTCCAAGCTACTGCCACTGCAAAATGTTGTGCTTCCATTTGCCGAAATTATTGCCGCAATAGGAGCAGATTCAATAGTTACAGAAATTGTATTTGTAGAAACTACTGTTCCGCAAATGTTTGAAAGTTCTACCGAAAAAATTCCCGAAGCATTTGCGGTTAGAGTTGCTGAATTTGTTCCAATGTTAAGGCCATTTATCTTCCATTGATAATTTACTCCAACTTGGGGTGCAACTGACAATTCTATGCTGCTTCCACTGCAAATTGTAGTACTGCCGTTTGCAGATATAGTGGAAGGAGTAGGAACAGAATTTACAATTATTGAAATTGTATTCGCAGATACTACTGTTCCACATGAATTAGAAAATTCGATAGAATAAACTCCTGCTGTGTTTGCTAGTAAAGTTGTTGAATTTATTCCGATGTTATTTCCATCTAACTTCCATTGGTAATTTACTCCTGTTTGCGATATTACTGATAATTCCACATCGCTTCCGCTACAAATTGTAGTGCTTCCGTTTGTAGAAATTGTTCCTTCAATTGGCTGAGGTGTAATTGAAATTTCTATGGAATTTAGTGAAGTAACAGTTCCACAAGAATTCGAGATCTCAACGGTGTATATTCCTGCTTCGTTTACCAATAGGGTGTTTTGGTTTGTTCCAATGTTAAGGCCATTTATCTTCCATTGATAGTTTGCCCCTGTTAAATTCTGAATTGATAATGTAGAAGTTTCAGATCCACAAAGATCAGTATTTCCAACTATGGTAATTAGGCCACTCACGGGAATAGGTGTAACGATAGTTTCAATAGAATTAGTAGAAGTTAATGTGCCGCAAGAGTTTGAAATTTCTAATGTATAAGTTCCAGCAACTGTTGCTGTAAATGTATTAGAATTTATACCAATATTGTTTCCATTCAATTTCCATTGATAATTGACGTTGCTTTGTAAATCAGTAGAAAGTATAACGGATTCTCCATCGCAAAAAGTTGTGTTTCCGGTAGCAGTTAAGTTAAAAGTTAATGGATCATTAATTGAAGAAATATTTATTGTGTTTGTAGAAGAAATTATTCCACAAGCATTTGACATATCAAGGCTATACACTCCGGGTATTGTTGCAATTATTGAATTAGAATTTCCAACTATTGCATTGCCATCTAATTGCCATTCATATGTAACTCCTGCTTCTATTGGAACAGATAGCCCAACACTGTTGCCTGAACACAGTTCAACCGAACCATCGGCAACTATGGTTTGAGCTGATGGCAATGAAGGTGCAGTAATTACCACAGAATTGGTGGATATAACAGTGCCACATGAATTTGAAACTTCCAAAGTAAAAACACCAGGTGTACTAGTAGTGTAAGTATTTGAGTTAGTACCTACGTTGTTTCCGTTTTGTTTCCAGCTAAAGTTTACTCCTATTTGATTTGATACTGAAAGTTCAACACTTCCAGCAGAACAGGCAATTTCTGTTACTGAACTAGTAATGGTTGGTGCAACAGGCAATGGGGTAATGTTTACATCAATTGTGTTTAATGAGGGCTCTATTCCGCAGAAATTAAAACTAACCATAGAATATGTTCCGCCTTGCGAGGCGGTTAACTCGTTACCTGGATCGCCAATACTATTGCCATCCAAAAACCAAAGATTCGTTATGCCAGCAATTACATCTGTACTTAGTAATACGGTTCCCCCTTGACAAAAACTTGTAGGGCCATTTGCAATTATCGTTTGAGAAATTGGAAATTCAGTTACTCCAACTTTTATAACGTTTACTGCATTTACGGTTCCACACGAATTGCTTACTTGTAGTGAATATATACCTGCCAATTGTGCAAAAACAGTATTAGTATCTGCAAATATGTTATTGCCTTCTAATTGCCATTGATAAATAAAAGTATTGTCAAATGGAGTAAACAACTCAACTGAATCACCAAAACATATTTCAATTGCTCCTAATGCAGTAATTGTTGGAGGTGTTATTCCAGCTCCAATTATTATTTCTATTGAATTTGCAGAAACAACAGTTCCACAATTATTAGAAAGTTCCACAGTATAAAATCCAGCAGAAGTTGCAGTTAACAAATTTGAATTTGACCCAGTATTACTTCCATCTATTTTCCATTGGTAATTTACTCCTGACTGCGACGGAACAGATAATTCTACATTGCTTCCGCTACAAATTGTTGTGCTTCCGTTGGCAGAAATTGTTGCTGAGGTAGGTGCAGAATTTACAATCACAGAAATTGAATTTGCAGAAACAACAGTTCCACAATTATTAGAAACTTCAACTGTATATGTTCCAGAAAGAGTTGCTGTTATTACATTAGAATTAAATCCAACATTGTTTCCATTTCTTTTCCATTGATAATTTACTAGACCAATAGAAGGAATACTTAGATCTACTGAATTTCCGGTGCAAAAAGTGGTATTGCCATTTGCAGAAATTGTAGGTGCACTTGGAGGAATATTAACCGTTACTACTATGGAATTAATTGACGCTATTGAACTACAATTGTTAGAAACAACAACTGAATATGTACCTGAAGAACTAACGTTTAGTGTATTTTGGTTCAAACCTATATTGTTTCCATTTTGCAACCACTGGTAATTTACTCCTGCTTGTGGTGGTACAATTATGTTTACACTTTGATTGTTGCAAAAAGTTTCTGCACCATCGGCAATAATTGAAGTAGCTGCTGGACCACCAGTAACATTTACCAAAAACTGGATTTGATTTGTTAAACTTCCATTATCTGTAGCAATTACAGTTATTGTAGAGGAGCCAGTTTGGTTTAGTTCTGGTGTTATGATTAAAGTTCTATTAGCGCCACTTCCGCCAAAACTTAAACCCGAATTAGAAATTAATGAGGTATTCGAAGAGCTTCCAGTTAATACTACCGAATTTAAATCCTCGTCCGCAATTGTTATTGATATAGAGTTGCTTGAAACACTTGTACAAATTGTTTGTGTAGTAACAGTAGAAATTGTTGGTGCTGTATTAGTAAGTATGGGCAATGTTAAGGCAGCGGTTAATCCATCATTATTTGCAGCAGAGTTAGCGAATCGTGCGGCAAATATTTTAGTATCCGTGAATACCAATTGTGAACCTTGTTCGTTAGAACTTCCAAAATCAAAGAAATTTTGTTGCGTTCCTGAACCCTCGTAACAAAACAGAATAAAATCATCTTTAGCGGATTCATTTCTTATTTTTCCATCAGTTTGTACTGATCCATTGTTTGATATTGAGCAATTAGATCCAAAATCACTTCCACAACCTTCCGCTTGCAAAACTTGACCAGCCAATGAAGTGTATTTATCTTCTATACTTTTTATATAAGATTGAGTTCCAGTTGAACTAGAATATTTAACCGTTATTGTACCTCCTAGTTTGGAAAAAGGTGTTGAAGTTGAACTTAAAGTCTCCATAACATCAAAACCTAATGATGCATTATCAGTGGCAGCAGCAGCAATAAATGATTTATTATAAATTCTTGTTCCATTGCCAACATAACTTACATCCCTATCTGTTGCTGATTGTGCGTTAAGTTGAAAGAAAATAAGTAGAGAAAATAGTGAAATGTAAAATTTTTTCATAGCTGTGCTTTTTTTTGAATTTATTTAAAAAATAAAAATATA
>CAIMMJ010000376.1 GCA_903842515.1 uncultured Bacteroidota bacterium
GAAGCAGAAGCCAAAGCTAAAGCAGAAGCGGAAGCAAAAGCAAAAGCAGAGGCAGAAGCCAAGACCAAAGCAGCAGCTGAACTAGCCGCCAAAGCAGAAGCAGAAGCAAAGAAAAAAGCAGAAGCTGAAGCAAAGGCAAAAGCAGAGGCAGAGGCTAAGTCCAAAGCAGAGGCAGAAGCCAAAGTCAAAGCAGAAGCAGAAGCTAGAGCCAAAGCAGAAGCCGAAGCAAAGAAAAAAGCAGAAGCTGAAGCTAAAGCAAAAGCAGAGGCAGAAGCCAAAGCAAAAGCAGAGGCAGAAGCCAAAGCCAAAGCAGAAGCCAAAGCCAAAGCAGAAGCAGAGGCTTTCGCAAAAGCTCAAGCTGATGCAGCAAAAAAAGCTGAGGAAGAAGCAAAGAAAAGAGAACAAGAGATAGCCAAAGCAAAAGCTTTAGCCGAAGCCAAAGCAAAAGCCGAAGCTGAGACTAAGGCCAAATTAGAAGCTGAGGCTGCTGCAAAAGCAAAAATAATTGCAGAGGCAGAAGCTAAAAGAAAAGCTGAAGCAGATGCTGCTGCTAAAGCAAAGCAGGAAATGTTTGATAAGTTGGCTGCTGATGCTGCTGCTAAAAAAGCAAAAACTGTGACACCTCCTGTAACTGATAAAAAAACTACAACTACAGTTAATAATGACGATGCATTTGAAGCTGCAAAAAGAGATAAAGAAGCTGAGGATAAAGCTAAAGCTGAGTTAAATAAAAAGATGTCTGCTGCTGAAAAAGAATTGTATTTAAGTGATTTATTAAAAACATACAAACAGGGTGTAACCAAAGAAACAAACTCTATTTCAAAGAATTTTATAATCACTAGATATGTTGTTATTCAGGGTACAAAAGTTACTGAATACAAAAAAGCTGTTACTCGTGGAGGAAATTTTTACAAGAAAAATGGACAGGATGTAACTGATATAGTATTTAATCTAGAAACAAAAGGTTTTGAAAAATAACAGTATAACAGAGAGTCAATTCTCTGTTATACTATTTTACTCCTTTTTATTAGGTATTGCATTAAAACTTGATTAAATCCGTTGCTTATATCTGTATCGATTAAATCTATTTTTAACTGGCCAGTTTTTAAATGAACTTCTTTTTTAAAGAACTTCATTTTTTCTTTGTACTGCTCTATAACTTGATTTGGTTGAAGCTTTATTTCTTCTCCACTTTCTAGATCTGTAAACAAATAAGGACGATTAGAAAAATTAAGCTCCTCTTCAGTGTTTTTATCAAACGTATTAAAAATAATTACTTCGTGCTTATTATGTTTTAAATGCTGAAGTGCTGAAAATATTTCATCGAAATTATTTTTATTTTCCATCAAATCACTAAAAATTATTACCAATGACCTTCTGTTTATATTCTCTGCAATTGTATGCAATGACTTTGCAATAGAACTTTTTCCTAATTTCGGTTTCGATTCTTGTTTTAATAGATTTTCTAGTTGACTAAAAATTAACTTTTGATGAATTGTATTGCTCTTGGCAGGAGATTGAAAAGTTAATGAATCCGAAAAAATATTAAGTCCATAAGCATCTCTTTGCGATTTTAATAGGTAAACCAATGACGCCGCTGCCTTTACGGAAAATGATAACTTGTTCTCCACTATTTTTCCACCAATTTCTGGATAATGCATAGAAGAAGAATTATCAATAACAAGTTGACAACGCAAATTTGTTTCTTCTTCGTAGCGTTTAATAAACAATTTTTCTGTGCGGGCAAAAAGTTTCCAATCAATATGTCTGGTAGATTCACCAGTATTGTACAACCTGTGCTCTGCAAATTCAACAGAATAGCCATGAAAAGGGCTTTTGTGAAGACCTGTAATAAATCCTTCAACCACTTGCTTTGCAAGTAATTCTAAATGCGAAAATTGCTGTATTGATTGTGTTTGTAACATGCAATAAAGGTATAATAAAAAAGCAGGAAACAATTTAATGTTTCCTGCCTTAACTAATCAAATAATGGACCTAAAACAACATCTAAATCCATTAATTGATTTTTATGCCAATTGAGCGTCGAGTTTACCCGCAAGAACTGATTTTGCAACCGCACCTACTTGTTTATCAACTATTTTGCCATCTTTAAAAATCAATAATGTAGGAATATTTCTAATCCCTAATTGCCCCGAAATCATAGAATTACTGTCAACGTCAACTTTACCAATAATAGCTCTTCCTTCGTATTCTTTTGATAATTCTTCAACTATTGGGCCTACCATCCTGCATGGTCCACACCATTCTGCCCAAAAATCAACCAAAACTGGTTTGTCTGACTTCATTACTAATTCCTCAAAATTTGAATCTGTTATTTCTAATGCCATAATTTTATTGTTAACTAATTTTCTACAAAAGTAGAAAGTAAGCTTTAATTTCAAAATATAAAAAATAATAAAATTCATTTTCAGCTTTATACATTTCTATGATTAAATTTGCCACTATGGAATTAAAAGAGAAAAAACAACAAGTAATTGAAAATCTATTAGTTATAGATATTTCTGCTGAAGGCAAGGGTGTGGCAAAATGGGAAAATAGAGTTGTCTTTATTACAAAAGCTGTACCGGGTGATGTAGTTGATGCAAAGGTTATTAAAAAGAAGAAAAATTTATTAGAAGCTGAGATCCTTGAAATAAAGGTTCCCTCAAAAATTAGAATTGAAGCAGTTTGCGAACATTTTGGTTCGTGTGGAGGATGCAAATGGCAAAATATGACGTATGCTAATCAAATTCAATTTAAACAGAATCAAGCAAAAGAACAATTAGAGAGAATTGGAAAACTTACTATAAATGAGCCAATTAAAATAAAGTCAGCTTCAAAAATTTATAACTACCGAAATAAATTAGAATATTCATTCAGCAATAAAAAGTGGTTAATTGATTTAGACAAAGAAAATCAAGAACATATAAATCTAAATGCTTTAGGTTTTCATGTATCTCAAAGGTTCGACAAAGTTTTACACATAAACAATTGTCATTTAATGGATGAACCTGGAAATAAAATTAGAAATTTTGTGTATGAAAAATCTCTTGAACTTAATTTAAGTTTTTACGATGCAAAAGCACAAACAGGATTTCTGAGGAATTTATTAATAAGAAATACCACTACAAATCAGTGGATGGTGGTGTTGATTGTGAATAAGGGATTTGAAGAAAAATTGAATATTTTACTTGAACAATTAGCCACTGAGTTTCCACAAATAAATTCGTTGCAATACATTATAAACACAAAAAGAAACGATTCGTTTTCTGAATTAGATGCCAATTTATTTACGGGCAATGCATACATAGAAGAAAAACTAGAAAACTATGTTTTTAGAATTAGTCCACAAAGTTTTTTTCAAACCAATACATATCAAGGATTAGAACTTTATAGAACTGTAAGAGATTTTACTAAACTTAAGGGCGATGAAATTATTTATGACTTGTATTCTGGCACTGGAAGTATTTCTATTTTTATGAGTGGTTTATGTAAAAAGGTTATTGGGGTAGAATATGTAGAGCAAGCTGTGAAGGATGCAAGAATAAATTCTATGATTAACAATGTAAATAATTGCGAATTTTTTTCGGGTGACATGAAAGATCTACTAACCGAAGAATTTTTTGCAGTAAACGGAAAACCTGATGTTATTATTACTGATCCGCCAAGAGCTGGAATGCATTTAAAGGTTGTAGAGCAATTAAAAAAAAGTAAGGTGCCGGTAATTATTTATGTAAGTTGTAATGTTTCTACACAAGCAAGAGATTTAGAATTGCTTTCGGAATTTTACCAACCAGAAGATATTTTAGCTGTAGATATGTTTCCTCATACAAGTCATTTAGAAAATGTTGTTCGATTAAAATTAAAATCTTAATGTGATTTTCTTAAAAAAAATAATTCTTGTAATTCTCTTTTCTTGTGGCATTGCATTTTCAAATCCCAGCAAATTTGATTTTAATGAAAATTGCGAAAAAGCTTATTTGCACTACATTTCGTTTAAATTTAATGAAGGAGAAAAATTGCTCAACACCGAAAAAAAACGAAATCCGGCTAATGTCATTCCATACTATATAGAGAATATTGAAGACGTAGTTTCAATTTTTGTTTCGGAAGAAAAACCTCTTTTTGAAAAACTTAAAGGCAACAAAGAAGCAAGAATGAAACTGTTGGAATCAGCAGACCCAAAATCACCATTTTACCTTTTAACACAAGCAGAAATTCACTTGCAATGGGCAATGGCTAGAGTAAAATTTGAAGAGTATACCACTGCTGCTTTAGAATTAAATAGAGCATATAGGTTGCTCAAAGAAAATAAAAAAAAATTTCCAAACTTCGCCTTAAACAATAAAAGCCTAGGGCTTTTGCATGTTTTAATTGGCACTATTCCCGATTCATACAAATGGGTTTCAACTATTTTAGGAATAAAGGGAACAATAAATCAAGGCGTGTCGGAATTAAAATATTTCTATAATCTTTCCTATTCTGATTCCAATTATTTTATTTATCAAACAGAAGCAACTGTGTATTTGGGAATGGTATTAATAAATTATACTACAGAGTCGTTTGAAGCTGAAAGGATTTTTGAAAGAATAAAAAAAATAAAAAACCCCAATCCTATGCTTACTTATATCTTTGGAAGTATTGGACTAAAAACCGGTAGGACAGACGAAGTAATTGATTTTTATACCAAGCATAGATATGGAAAAGAATACTACCAGTTTTATTATTTGGATTTGCAATTAGGCCAGGCAAAGCTCAACAGGCAAGACGAGGATGCAATAATTTATTTAGAAAAATTTAGATCAAATTTTAAAGGTATCAACTATATAAAATCATGCAATCAATACATTTCGTTTTATTATTTTTTAAAAAACGATAACGAGAATTTCAGAAAGTATTTTAAATTCATAGATGGACCCGGAGGAATATTTGTAGACGAAGATAAGCAGGCATTTAGAAATTATAGAAACAATGAAATTCCTGATAAAGATTTATTAAAAGCCAGATTGCTTTTTGACGGAGGATATTACAAAAAGTCGTTTAGTGCTTTATTAGAAATTGAAGCCAATGAACTTAAAAAACTTCAATATAAATTGGAGTATTTATATCGCTTAGCAAGGGTTTATCAGAAAATGGGAAACGAACAATTGAGTTTAACAAATTACGAAAGAACTTTGGAAACAGGCGAAAAACAACCTTTTTATTTTGCCGAATCGGCAGCAGTGCAATTAGGAATTTACTGGGAAACTAAAGGAGAGTTAGACAAAGCAAAATATTATTACAAAAGAGCAATTGCGGTAACAAAACATGAATTTAAAAATAGTTTAGATCAAAAAGCAAAAGCCGGTTTAAGCAGAATTGATGATCAAAAAGATCAATAATACTATTTTTGAGATATTTTAAAATCAAAAGTTGAAATATGTTGAGGGATATTTATATTTTTACACCCGATAAATTAAATCATGAAATTAAAAAGCGTCAACTTTAATTCGATAATATTACTGATACTGTTCTTTTTTTCTATTATAATTAGCTCCTGTGCGCCAACCAGAGTGGTTAGAACATTAAAGCAAGGAGAAAAAAGACTGGGTGGCAATATTGGAGGACCATTAATTAAATACAACGGAACAGTTATTCCTGTTCCATTTACTTCTGTTTACTATGCACAAGGAATAAGCGATACCATTACTGTTTTTGGTGGCATTCATACTACTTCAGCCCTCTTTGGTAATTTTCAAACAGAAATTGGTGGCACTTATGATATATGGAGAAACAAGGATACTACAAAAGGAGTAACAGGAACCTTTGCCCTAAATACTGCATTCAATATTAATAACAAAGAAAGTTTGCAGGATGTTCAAAACAAACCAAGATCATTAAATTCATTCAGGCTCTGGCCTCAAATAGATGCAAATGCTTATTATGTATACAACAAGTCAAAAAATCACTTTTTGTATTATGGAATTTCAACCTGGATTGAAACAAAATCTAACAGGCAATCCGGCTTAAAACAGAGAGCATACGTATTTGTGAGTCCCCATGTTGGAACAACCCTTAGCAATAATTTATTAAACTTTACTTTTGAACTAAAATACCTGGCTCCTTATATGAACAGTTGGGATCCCTTGGTTGATTATATTAGACCCGTTGGCAAATATGGTGGATTGGGTTTTCATATAGCCATTACTAAAAAGCTCATCAAAAAAGAATACATCGAAGAAGAGATTGTGGAATAATGTTTGAATGTCACACAATTAAAATGATGTTTAAAAAAATTCCTCTCTATGTTTTGTTTTTGATAGTTAGCCTTGCTAACGTTTATGGGCAACCGGTAACAAAAAAGCAAAAGCAACTAACAAGAGTATTGTTTGTGTTTGATTGTTCCTTAAGTATGTCTAAAAAATGGGAGAATTCTACCAACATGGATATTTCAAAAAAAATTCTCCAGAATACTGTAGACAGTTTATCAAGATTAGAAGATGTTCAAGTGGCCCTCAGGCTCTATGGACACCAGCATACCGTGTCGCCAAACAGAGATTGCAAAGATACTAAGCTGGAAGTGCCATTTTATAAAGGAAATACTGCGGCATTAAAACAAAAAATTAAAGAAGCACAACCACGAGGAACTACCCCAATAGCCTATACATTGGAGCAATGTGGAAACGATTTCCCCGATAACAACAGCAGAAACATAATTATTTTAATTACCGATGGCGTTGAAGAATGCAACGGAGACCCTTGTGCAATTTCTGCTGCACTGCAATCCAAAGGTGTAGTACTTAGGCCATTTGTAATAGGTGTGGGCTTGGACGAAAATTTTAGAAAAACCTTTGAATGTGTGGGTAAATATTTTGATGCAGCCAACGAAAAATCTTTTAAGAATGCCATGAATGTAATTATTTCTCAGGCACTAAATTCTACAACCGCACAAGTAAATTTATTAGATCAGTATGGAAAGCCAACAGAAACAAGTGTAAATATGTCTTTTGTTGATTCAAAAACCGGTGTAATAAAATACAATTACATTCACACCATCAACAACAGAGGAAACCCAGATACCGTGCAGTTAGATCCGCTTAGTACCTATAAAATGATTGTTCATACAATTCCACCAGTTGAAAAAGATAACATTGAACTAAATCCCGGCAAGCATACTATTATTGCAGTAGATGCTCCGCAAGGAAATTTAATTTTAAAATCAAATGGCAACGACCAGCGAGGTTTAAAATATATATTGAGACAAAAGGGAGATTTAAAAACATTACTGATTTCTGAATCAGATAAAACAGAAAAACTAATTATTGGAAAATACGACTTAGAAATACTTTCATTGCCAAGAACAATGATCGAAAACATCGATATTTCTCAAAGCAAAACAACTACCATACAAATTCCAAGTCCCGGAATTGCAAGTGTATCTTTTTCAAGTCCGGGAACTGGCCAGTTATTTTTAAATGAAAAAAACCAATTAAAATGGGTGTATAACTTTGGTGAAACCACGGTGAGAGAAAATTTAATTTTGCAGCCGGGCACTTATACTATCGTATTTAAGCCAAAAGCAGCTAAGGAGTCTTTGTATTCTGTAACAAAAGAATTTAAAATAGAATCTGGTTCATCGGTTCAAGTAAAGCTAAATTAAATGAGTGAAATAGATTTTTCTGGAAAAGTTATTATCGAAAATTTAGGAAAAGAAAAAACGATAAAAGTTTATCCTTATCAGGAAAAGTGGAAAACTAATTTGGTAAAAATTTGGTTGATTTTATGGTCTATTTGTGGTGCAATAGTTTTATTGGAATTGTTCTCAAATATATCAAAAGAACAAAAACTATTTATGGCAATATATATAGTATTTTGGTTGTATTTTGAATTAAAAATGTTGGCAGTAATTAGGTGGCGAACCGCAGGATTGGAATGCTTGAGGTTTGCAGAAAATAAATTGATTTTAGAAAAAACAGTTCATGGGAAAGGATTTCCAATAGAGATACCTGTTGATGAAATAAAAAAAGTGAATGTTCCAGAAATTTCAAAAGCTTCTTTTGCTGCTGTATTCAACAACTCTTATTGGCTAGAAGGGCAGGAGACTATTGTAATTGAAACTAATCAAAAAAAATATGGTTTTGGTTTTCAGCTAAAAAAATCTGATTCAGAAAAAATAATGAAAGAGATTTTAAGGCAATTGCAAAAAAAGAAATAAGTGAATTATTCGTGTATAAACACTCTCTTAACTCTTTGAGAAACCATTGTTAACACCTCATAAGGAATGGTGTCTAAATTTTTTGCTAAATTATAAATAGGATATTCTGGACCAAAAATAATTGCTTCGTCACCCTCTAAACAGTTAATATCGGTAACATCAATCATGGTCATATCCATACAAACATTGCCAATTGTTGGTGCCAGTTTTCCGTTTATATAAACCTTTCCTACTCCGTTTCCTAATTTCCTAGAAAACCCATCAGCATAGCCAATAGGCAAGGTAGCAATTAAAGAATCGTTGTTTAATTTGCCCGCCCTATTATAGCCAACGGTTTGTTCTTTGGCTACCTTCCTAATTTGAGTGATGGTAGTTTTTAATCGGCCTACAGGCAACAAGAATTTCTTTTCTTCGTCAGAATTACCAATTCCATACATTCCAATGCCAAGCCTTACCATTTCGTAGCCGGCTTGTGGGTAGTTTTTTATACCGCTTGTATTTGATAAATGCCTGTAAAATTCATCTCCAATTTCTTGTTTTAGCTGATTGCACACAGCTTCAAAATCTTGTATTTGAGAAAGGGTAAATTCTCTAAAACTGCTGTTGTCGCTTGCCACTAAATGAGAAAATACCGAAGCAATTTTTATTTGTTTTACATCGTTTATTTTATTGCACAACTTATCAATTTCCGATAAATCAAAACCCAACCTATTCATGCCGGTGTTTATTTTTAAGTGAATAGGAAATTTTTTGTTGTATGGAAAATGTTTTTTTAGTGCTCTTGAGAACGAATCGAGAATTCTAAAGTTATAAATTTCTGGTTCTAAATTGTTCCTAAACAAAGCTTCAAAACTATCTTCCGACGGATTCATTACCATTATTGGCAGGTGAATTCCTTTTTTTCTGAGCTCCACACCTTCGTCGGCATAGGCCACAGCTAAATAACTAATGTTTTGAAATTGCAATGCCGAAGCTATTTCAAACGTGCCGCTTCCATAAGAAAATGCCTTTACCATTGCCATTATTTTGGTGTTTGGTTCAAGCAAATTTTTATAATAGTTTACATTGTGTGTTAGGTTCTCGAGATTTATTTCTAATACAGTTTCGTGAGATTTCTCTTCTAAAAATCTAGCAATTTGTTCAAATTCAAATTTTCTGGAACCTTTTATTAATATTGTTTCGTTCCAAAAAAATTCAGGCAATACTTTTTCTAAAAATTCCTGAGTAGTTTCAAAAAACAACTTTTCTTTTGCTTCAAAAATTGCATTTCTTGCTTTTAATTCGGGGCCTACACAAATTAGTTTTTCTATTCCACTAATAGAAATTAAATTATTTAGTTTGGTATAAAACTCTTCTGGGTTTTTTACAGATTGCAAAATATCCGAAAGGATCAGAGTTTTTTTTGAGTTTCTTTTTTGATTTTTTAAATATTGCAACGCTATTTCTAACGAACCTAAATCAGAATTATAGTAATCGTTAATTATGCTACAACCATTTATACCTTCTTTCATTTGCAACCTCATTGCCACTGATTGCAGATTATTAAAACGTTCGTTAATTAGTGAGTTTTCATAATTTAAATACAACATTACACACCAGCAATTTATTGCATTTTCAATGGAA
>CAIMMJ010000377.1 GCA_903842515.1 uncultured Bacteroidota bacterium
AAAAGAAATAAATTTAAGTTACTGCGGCCTCACTGAATTTCCATTGAGGCTCTTAAATTACCCACAATTAGAAAGTATAATAATACATCACAACAGAATAAAATCTATTCCTCCCGAAATTTATAAACTAAAAAATCTAAAAAAACTCTTAATAGGAAATAATAAATTAAGTTCATTGCCTTCTACACTTTGCGAAAATGAAGAATTGGAGGTTTTATCGCTGAGAGGAAATGAATTTTCTGTGCTTCCTGATGTGCTTTTTCAGATGAACAACTTAATTTATTTAGATGTAACACACAATCAATTAACTTTTCTAAATCCAGAAATAGGAAATTTAAAAAAGCTAACTCGTTTGTTCTTGGACTTTAATTATTTAAATTCCATACCCAAAGAAATTGGTGAATTACAGAATTTGCAAATTTTTTCGATAGGCAAAAATCAAATAGACTATGAACTGCCAAAAGAATTAGAAAATTTAAATGAATTGTTTTCACTAAATGTAGCTTTTTGTGGCAATGAAATTGTTGTTCCTAATGGAGTTTTAAAACTTCAAAAACTAGAGTACATTTACATTGATAATAGAACAGTATTGCCGGGAACACTCAACCAAAGTAAGTACCGCTTAAAAATTGTTGTAAAAGTTAATCCTTAGCTTTTATAATTTTCAAATCAAATTTAATATCTACTTTTATTCTCTAATTATTTATCATTTAAAATGAAACTTCATACTATAAATACTGGAAATTTTAAATTAGACGGCGGTGCAATGTTTGGCGTTGTTCCCAAATCTATTTGGAATAAACTAAACCCAGCCGACCAAAACAACATGTGCAATTGGGCAATGAGATGTTTGCTCATAGAAAGCGGTAATCGTTTAATATTAATTGATACCGGATTGGGAGATAAGCAAAATGAAAAGTTTTTTAGTTTTTATTTTTTAAGCGGAAACGATTCACTAAAAAAGTCTATTGAAAATGCAGGTTTTAGCATGGACCAAATTACCGATGTTTTCCTTACCCATTTGCACTTCGACCATTGTGGCGGTGCTATTGTAAGAGATAAATCCAATGATAAATATATTCCGGCTTTTCCAAACGCAACGTATTGGAGCAACCAAAACCACTGGAACTGGGCGGTACATCCAAATAACAGAGAAAAGGCCAGTTTTTTAAAAGAAAACATTTTACCCATAGAAGAATCAGGCCAATTGAAGTTTTTAAACGAAGGAGATTTTATTATTCCCGAATTAGATTTTATAACGGTTAATGGTCATACCGAAGCAATGATGTTACCAAGAATTAAATACAATGATTTAACAGTATTATACATGGCCGATTTAATTCCATCTGTTGGCCATTTGCCATTGCCCTACATCATGGGTTACGACGTAAGACCCTTAATGACATTAACTGAAAAAGAATTAATTCTTACTGAAGCAGTGAATAAAAATTACACCTTGTTTTTTGAACACGATCCATTAATTGAGTGCTGCACGCTAGAAAATACGGATAGAGGAATTAGAGCAAAAAGTACTTTTATGCTCAACGAAATTTTATAAGTATACAATTAACAAGATAAAATTTCATCCATGAGTGTTTCATTTTCTAATAACAATTCAATTGAGCTGCCATTTAATTCTGACCTAGTTTTTTCTTCTTGGCTACAAAGATTAGCAGAAAAGGACGATGCTCTAAAGCCCTTTATAGCTGGTTTTAATACCATAGAATTTGCTAAAAAACTAATTGAAAACAAAACATATCCATCGCATTTTAGAAAAGTTCTTTGCCAATCTTTAACTACTCAATACAACCAAATTGCAATTGGCGAGGCAGAAAGAAAGTCATTAAATGCCTTAACAAACGAAAATACGTTTACCGTTACTACCGGACATCAACTTAGCTTTGCAGCCGGACCACTTTATTTTATTCTAAAGGCTATACACACAATTTCTCTTGCAAAAGAAATAGAAAATAAATTGGGTGTTGCTGTTGTTCCAATTTTTTGGATGGCCGACGAAGACCACGACTTTAATGAAATAAATCACTTGCATTTTTTTAATTCTAAAATTGGTGCCGAAGATCTAGACCTAAACAAAATTCCTACAGGAAATTTTAATACAAGTGTTTTTGAAGAAGCTATAAAATTAATTGAAGAAAAATGGGGAAGTAACCAGCAAGAAATTATTACCGAAATAAAAAAAATATATACCTCAACTACTAACCTCACTGTTGCAACACGTCAACTGATTCATTTTTTGTTTGGCCGTTACGGAATGTTGGCAGTAAGTGCAAATGATGTGGAGTTAAAAAAATTAGCAACAGATTTATTTCAAAAAGAATTTAATGAGCAATTTATTTTTTCGCACGTAAATGAATCGTCAAAAAACTTAGTAGCTCAACAAATTATTCCCGAAAATAAATTGCAAGCAAAAGCAAGGGCACTAAATTTTTTCTATTTTAACGAAGGTTTAAGAAATAAAGTAGAAATAGAAAATGATAAAGTAATTTTAGGAAATGGGAAAGAATTTTTAATTTCTGAATTTGAAAATTTATTAAAAAGTAATCCAGAAAATGTAAGTCCAAATGTATTTTTTAGGCCACTTTATCAAGAATTAATTTTGCCAAATATTGCATACATTGGGGGTGGGGCAGAGGTTTCTTATTGGTTGCAATTAGCAAAAAGCTTTGGTGCAGCTGCTATTCAAATGCCAATGATTATTCAAAGAAATTCTGTGTTGCCCATTGAACGTAAATTGTATGATAAATTTTTAACTTTTGGATTTACTTCAGAAGATTTACTAAAACCATCCGGCGAGCTGGTGAAAATTTTTCTAGAAAAAAATTCTGAAGACATTTCCTTAGAAAATCAAAAGTTGGAGCTTACTAATTTATTTGTGCAAATTTTAGAACAAGCAAAATTAGTTGATGTTACTTTGCAAGGATCAGTTGAAGCAGAAAAAGTAAAAAGCATGGCAGGTTTAAATAACCTTGAGCAAAAAATAAATAAGGCACAAAAACTAAAGTTTGAACAACAAATAAAACAAATTCAAAAAGCATCCGAAAGAATAAAACCTCAAGGAGTTTTAAACGAAAGAGTAGACAGTGGAATTCAATACCTCTCTAAAAACGGTTTTTATTTTATGGATCAACTGTTAGAAATTTCTCAACCATGGGGTTTTTCATTAAAAATTCTATTAATTGATTAATAAAGTTTAATAAGTAAAAATAATCGTATAAATTCGCAGAATAGCTTTAAGAATATATGAACAGAAATACACTACTTCTAATTGCATTTGCTTTTTTTGTGGCAAACTCTTTGTTTGCACAAACTAAACCTGCAGCGCCAGCTACTAAATCTGGTGCTCCAAAACCAGCCTCAACTTCTGCAAAACCGGCTGCTACCCCAGCAAAACCAGCTGTAAAGTCAGGCGTTAACTTTGAATCTGAGGTAAATACAAAAACTGCCGAAGATTTGTTTATGTTCAAAAATTATCCCGATGCATTGGTTGAATATTTAAAAAGAATGGGACAATTTCCCAAAGACAATCGTTTGGCATTTCAGGTTGGTTTGTGTTATATGTTTATGAGCGGAGATAAATCTAGAGCTATTCCTTTTTTAGAGCCATTAGCATTAGACCCTGATAATAATCCAGGTGTTTACTATTACTTAGCAAAAGCCTACACCTATGCAAATAAATTCGACCAAGCGCTAAAATACTTTAACATGGCCAAGGAAAAACTTACCTCTCCTGATGTTGATAGTAAAACCATAGACAGAGAAATTGAGATGTGCAACAATGCAAAAGATTTAATGTCTAAAGCCATAGATGTTAATTTCGAAAATCTTGGTACTAAAATCAACACGCCCTATGCCGATTATTCTCCGTTTATCTCTTTCGACGAATCATTTTTAATATACAATTCTCGTCAAGAAGGCGATGGGGTTAAGCAAGCCAATGGCGAATTTACCTCTGACGTTTATATTTCGGATGTTTACATGGGCGATTGGCAGCAAGGCACCAATGTTGGTGAAATTATAAATACAAAAACCGGCGATGAACAAATCATGGGTGTAAGTGCCGATGGTCTTACCTTAATATTTAATTACAACCAATCTGGTGGACAA
>CAIMMJ010000378.1 GCA_903842515.1 uncultured Bacteroidota bacterium
CACTTACTAAAGCGCTTCAAATTCCAAAACAAGAAATTGAGCAGGCCGTAAAGGCTGGTTTTTCTTCTTTGGTAAATCTTTATAAAAATAGCAAGTGGCACGTTGATTACCTTTCTGATGAATGGTTACTGGCAGACGAAAACGCCAAAAAAGCCATCAAACGCAAAGGTGCCAACGTTTTAATTCTGGTGGATCAATTTGAAGAGTTTTTTACCAACCAAGAAAATTTCACCAATGGAATTCCATCTGTAGAATCGCAATTGGTGATGAACGTTTTGCTGGAAACTGCAAAAATTGCACACAGCCAAGATTTGCCTATATACGTGGTGTGTACTATGCGAAGCGATTACATAGGGCAATGTGCAGCATTCAGAGGCTTGCCCGAAATGATTGGATTCTCTCAGTTTTTTGTTCCTAGATTAAAGAGAAAAGAAATACAACAAGTAATTACAGAGCCAGCAAAACTAGCAGGATGCCAAATAACAACAAGACTTAGCGAAACACTTATAAATGAACTAGGGAGTGGTTTTGATCAATTGCCCGTGTTGCAACATGCCCTCAACCAATTGTGGCAATTGAGCTATGGAGCCAATGGCAATGGAAAAGAAATGGATTTGTTGTCGCTAGCAAAACTAGGAGGAATAAGTACCCAAACATTAAACGAAGAAGAGAAAAAAGATTTTGACCACTGGGAATCAAAAATTAGTACGTACAAAAAGAAATATCTAGAAAATCCTTCTTTAGAAAATGTATTAAATGCCCATGCCGATGAGTTATACGAGAACGCCGCAGATTATTACAATGTCTCAAAAGCAAATAAAATAAGCGATGAAACTGCCAAGCAAGTAATAAAAATTGCGTTTCAATGTTTGGTAAAAACCGACGAAGGAAGAACTGTTAGAAGCAGAATGACTTTAAGGGAAATTACAAAAATTATTAACATCCCTAGCATTGACGAAGATACAGTTGCCGGAATATTAGAAATTTTTAGATTACAAGGAAACACCTTTTTAAAACCCTACAAAGACGAACAAGATAAACTAGAAAGAAACACTGTTTTAGACATTACCCACGAAAGTTTAATAAGAAATTGGGCACGACTAAAAGAGTGGGCAAAAGAAGAATACGAAGATTTTCAAACTTATTTAGATTTTAACAAGCAGTTGCAGCGTTGGTTGGCCAACAACAAAAGCAGCGGTTATTTATTGCCCATTGGCCCATTAACGTATTTTGAGAATTGGTTCAATACCTGTGAGCCCAATGCCAATTGGTTGGCCCGCTACGACGACAGAGAAATAGAACACCAACAGAAAGTTGTTGATGCCGAAGAAAATTTAAAACAAGCACAACACTTTATAAAAAAGAGTGCCAATAAATTATTCTTTACCCGAACAGTATTAAAATACGGAGCCAACAACATTTTAGCCGTTGCTGCCATTTTTGTGTTGATTTGTTCTTGCACTTATTTTTATTTTGATTACAGGAAGAAACAGAATGATTATGTATTAAATCAAATTTTAGAGGGTGGAATAACAATGCTATCCTCCCCAAATATTGACGCAAAGATTAAGGCAGAATTTATTATCAATTACGATAGGTTAAAGTCACTAAATAAAAATGGATTTGAGTTAAACAATAAGGCGTATGTATTCCCCAAACTTTTAGACTCCATACACAACGATTCTATTGCATTTGACATTGGAATACAAATGCTAAAAATTTGTGGAAGTTATGCAAAGGGAGACACTTTGCTATATGATAAAGAGCAAAAATATAGTTTAGAAATATTTAAATATTGCAAAAAACTTTTCGATTTAGATGTTAAGTTTCAATTAGAGAACTTAAATAAAAAATCAAATTCAAAAATCAATATATATAAAACAACTTGGATTTCATCGTATGCTATGTTACTTAAGTTTAATAATCCACTAAATGAAACCATAGATTCTTTGAATCAGGAAATAGTTGAAACGACTAAAGATTTGTGTTATGAATATATTGTAGCTGATAAATTTAGAAGTACAATATTTATTCAAACAAATTTAGCTTACTTGTTTCCACATTTATTAGCACTGGATGCAAAGCCTAATTATAGAAAATTTCTTAAGTTATTATCACCTTTCGAAAATATTAATAATCCCAAGCATAACATTTTCTCTTTAACGAAAGACTCCAATGAAATTTATGTAAATTGTAACAAAATACCAAAAGGAGGTACATTTGAGGTGCTTTCGATGCTCTATGCAAGCGAATACGAAAGCAACCCTAAAGCTAAAGGATATTTAACGAGCCTTTTGGATTCCTCTGTGAGTTATAATCATGGAATTTATGTGCCAAGAAATATTACTGATATTTTATTCAAATTCTGCAAAAGACCAATAGATGCCGTTGATTATGTAAACGAAAGAACTGGCTTGTACAAACTAAAATCGAGGTTGGATTTTTGGGATATCCAAAGTAAAAATTTGTTTAGCAACCTTAGTAAAAACGGGAAGTATGAATTCCCAAATTTTTGCAATATATTTCATTTTATTCCTAATGAAACAAAAGAGTTAATTTGGATAAAAAATTTAGAAACGATAAACATAGAAATTAAAGATGGTTTAGATAAACAGTATAAACTTTGTAAATACTATAAACTAAGAGGTTTCTATTGCTATAAATATCTTGGCAGTTTAAAAACAGCCGAGCAATATTTTGAAAATAGTTTGTCTGATTTTGAAAAAATTCCAACAGAGAAAAGCGAAAAAAATTATCTAGAGGTAAAATATAAAAGAGACGAATTATCTCCAGACCCTTATCAAATTCTGTTTTTTTACCCTATGGATTATATGGAATGGATGAAAGGATGTGATTTTAAAACAAGCACAACATTTACAAATTTTGTTACTGCTTCACAAAATTCTATTTTCTTTGATTATATAGTTAAATCAAAAAGACAAAAGCTTTATACCTCAGCTTTTGGGCTACAAATTCTACAAAATTATTCGAGTTATTCTAAGGATTCGTTAACAATTAAAGTTATTAGAATTTTGGAAAAATTAAACGAGAATGGAAAGTACAAGCCAGCTAAATTTCTTGAGTTTATTTTCCCATTAATGAAAATTTTAAAGTTTGTAGAGGAAAATAAAATTGAAAATGCAAAACTGTTAATGAATAATCTGCCTTTGATTTCTAATGAATATATGCCATTAATGGAAGAAATTGCATTTAGTTTTATTAATCACCATCATCCAGATTTGGCTATTGAAATTATTGATAAATTAGAAATAAGAGATTATGAAATCTGGAGTGCTTTACAAGCGAAAACTTATTTGAATTTATGCCATAGACTACAAACAGAAAATCTATCAGAATATACTTTTTTACTCTTAGATAAATACAATCAAGAAGAAATTTCAAATGAACAAATTCAACCAAGCTATTTTAGATTGTTGGGAAATATTGGAGGAAATCAAATTGATAAAATTTGTAGAAAAACGTATAGAAATATTTTAGAAAACAAAAAACCTGCGGCATTAAAAAATTGGGTAATTGGCACTGCCGAAAGAAATGAATATTACAAAGCAGTTAAACTTATTCCAAATGATATTTCAGAAAATTCGGAGTTAGATTTATTGAATCAAATTCTAAAAGTAGAAATTCTAAAAGCAGAACAAAAAAATCAAAACAATAGTTCTATAGGCAAATGGGATGATTCTGATTTTTTTAAATATGAATTTGGGAGAGAAAACAAATCAGATTATTCCGAAGTATTTTAATTTATGAAACTCATCCACAACCTCGTTGTTATTTCTCTGTTTAAATTTTTATTTCATATTTTTGTATTATAAATATATTTAATAAATGAAAACTCAAATAACTTTTACAAGTACACTTCCTAAAAATCTCATGCAAAAGCTTTCGGAATATTCAGAACAGCTTAAACTCAATAAAAAAGATATAATTGTTACAGCTTTAGAAAATTACTTTGATGAGTTAAAAAGAAAATCTTATGAAGACTCTTTTAAAAGAGCTGCAAATGACCACGAGCAAATGAGTTTAGCAAATGAGGGAATTGGTGACTATCTAAAACTATTAGACAAATAAAAGATTATGTTGCAAAAGGAAATTTGGTTAGCAAATTTAAATCCTACAAAAGGGAAAGAACAGCAAGGGTTGCGGCCTGTTGTTATTTTTAGCGGTAACGCAATGAATAAATTTATGGGATTGTCAATAATTTTACCTATCTCTTCAAAAGTAAAAAACTTTGAAGGGTGTATTGTTTTAGACAAAAATAAAACCAACGGACTTTCAGTAAAATCTGAAATTCTAACTTTTCAAATAAGAACAATTGCTCAAGAAAGATTAATAAAAAAAATAGGCGAAATTGACAACAATACGTTGCATTTATTAAAACAAAACTTAATAGAAATTCTACACTATTAGAAAATTTTAGTTTACATGAAACTCATCCACAACCTTATTATTATTTTTCTTTGCACCATGCTCTTGGGCTTTTTTGCCAACTTTGCTCAAAACGATTATGGGTTTTTAATTATTGCCATTTGCTTAGGTTTTATTGGCCTGTTGCTATTTATTAAAGGATTTGTTCACATCCGTCATAAAAAGCAGCTCAGTTGGATGGTACCTGTTTCTTTTTTTATGTTGCTCTTTTCCTCTTTTTTATCAGAATTTTTAGGCGAAAATGATCAAATAAAAATACCAATGTTTATGCTTGGAACACTATTGCCCACCTTAATTTTTTCGATAGTTAATGCCATAATAAATTATAGAAAAAAAACAACAGAACAAATTCCAATCACTGATTACTATTACAGCATATTTTTTGGTTTGTTTTGTTTTGGATTATTTTTAAAATTACTGCATCAACCAGGAGCATCGCTCATTATGGTCTCAGGATGGTTTTTAATACTTCCAATATCAGTTAGAGTAATTAAATTTATTATCAAATCTATCAAAGATAAAAACAGTTCTTTCTTAGTTGAATCAGAATTCCTTTCATTTATAGGCATAATTTTTACGGCTTTTATCTTTAAGTCTCAACACTGGCCGGGAGCAAATAATTTAATAGCTGTGTCTTATTTTATTTTGCTTTTATTCGTTCTTCATTTGCTGATAAAAGAAAAATGGTCGGGGTTAAAAATGTGGTTTTCAAAACAAATGTGGAGTATAAAAACTGCCTTTTTTTGCTTTTTGGTAATTATATCTTATTACAATCTTGCAAAGAATAATCTAGCTCCTAAAACCTATTCCAACGAATTTCCTCCCGCATATCAAGAAATGCTTTCAAAAGAAAATGATGTAACGGCAGAAGGCAGAATATACAAGAAAAAAGCTGAAGTATACCATGAATATTATTTTTTGTTTTTAGAAAATTTAGAAAAAGAAAAAAAGTAATTTGATTTATGTATAAACTTGATAGAACTGCTTTTAAAATTCAAAGCTTTGAGCAAGCTGCAAAAAGCAAAATATTTTGGCTACAAAAAACACCCTCAGAACGTTTCCAAGCAGCATGGTACCTTATTTGTGCTGCATATAATATCGATTATATTAATCCACTAAAATTGGATAAAACAAAAATTTATTTACAGAAAAACGAGTAATATTTTTAACTTGCAACTTCTTAAACTAGTTTAGTCTTGCAAGTAATAATTTCCTTATTTTTAATTTTACTAATTGTTGCACTAATCTTGCTATTTATTGAAAAGAAAAAAATTAAACAACTCCTAAATCAACAACTTCTTCTTGAATCCAAAATTGATTTCTTAGAAAAAGAAAAACAAAAAGAAGTAGATGAACTTCTAAAGAAACTAGAACAAGCTAATCTCTCGGAAACCGAGAAGAAAAAGACAGAAGAAAAAAACAAAAAATTGTGGCAGATGAGTGAAGCCGTTCACCTCCAGAAAAAGAAAGTGGATGAAGAAAATGAAAAACTGAATGAAGAAAAAAATAAACTTGAAACAGAGAAAAAAAAGCTGGACGATAAAGTAAAAAAATTGTGGCAGCAAAGTATTTCCATTCACCAAGAAAAGGAAAAAATAAATCTCTTAAAACTTGAAGTGGAAGAGAAACACCAAAGTGTAAAAGACAGTATAGAATATGCCAAGGTTATTCAAGATTCTATTTTGCCTTCCACATTGGAAATAGACAAATATGTTTCTGATTATTTTATTTTTTATCAACCCAAAGACGTTGTAAGCGGCGATTTTTACTGGTTTTATGGAATAGATCCACACACTTTTTTAATTGCCGCCTGCGATTGCACAGGCCATGGTGTTCCAGGTGCATTTATGAGTATGATTGGCAACACCTTATTGAATGAAATTGTGAAAGAAAAAAAGATTTATTCTCCCGAAAAAATTC
>CAIMMJ010000379.1 GCA_903842515.1 uncultured Bacteroidota bacterium
GCATTTCGCTCAACGTGTCGCCGCTTCACGAAGTTGCGGATTTTCAACACTATTGATTACAAATATAGACAAAATTTAGTTTTAAAAATTACCAATTCTGATAAATCCCAAACCCCGCAATTTCGTGAAGCATCTATGTAAAAGCAGTAACTTTGAGTATCCTGAAAATTATAGTTATTCTAGTAACCATGTAGTACAGAAAACTGTCTACCTAATTTTATATATTATGAATACTCAAATTACTGCTACACCAAAGATATTCATTGGTTTAGACATACACAAAAAAAGTTGGACCGTTTCTATTCAAACGGATTTATTTTTCCATAAAACGTATTCTTTGCCATCCGTTTCAGAGGATTTGTATCAATATGTTGAACGAACTTTTCCGAATCATGAAGTACATTTGGTTTATGAAGCTGGATGTTGTGGTTTTTCCGTTGCTCGCTATTTTTTAAATTTGGGTTGGTATGTTTTGGTTGTTAATCCAGCAGATGTGAAGACAGGGGATAAGGAGCGTTATCAAAAAACGGATGCTTTAGATTCGAAAAACTTATCTAATCAATTAAAAGCTGGTGTCCTGAAAGGAATTTACATTCCTACAGAAGAACACGAACAGTTTACTACTTTGGCACGACATCGGACTCAAGTAACCAAGAAATTACGTCAAACGAAATCGCATATTAAAAGCATGTTGCTTTTTCATGGTATCAAAGTTCCAGATCAGTTTGATAACTCAAATTGGAGTAAGGATTTTATAGTTTGGTTAGAAGCATTAAAGTTTAGTACAAGTTGTGGCGATTTGGCTTTGCAAGGCAAAATAAGAATATACAAATTTATCAAATCAGAATATTTAGAAATTGCGAATCAAATGCGTGCTTATTGTAGAAAAAACAATAAAAAAGACTATTATCTTTTAAAATCCATACCAGGAATTGGCGGTTATTTAGCTAGTGTAATTATCGCAGAATGTGGTGATTTACGTCGATTTAATACCGAAGGGCAATTTAGTTCCTACATCGGATTGGTACCCGGAATTTATAATAGTGGGGCTAGTGAAAAATGTTTAGGAATTACACCCAGAAGTCGAAGTCAACTTAGAAGTTATTTGATAGAAGCGGCTTGGGTTGCTATTAGAAAAGATATCGAAATGCAACAATATTATCGCAAACATCAAGGAAAAAACGTAAAGAGTATCATCGTTAAAGTAGCGCATAAAATGGCACGAAGAATACTATCGGTCATAAAAACAGAAACTTCATATCAAATAAATCGGAATTTAATACTAACAGAATAGCAAAAACAACAAGAAAACAGCAAAATAGAAAACAATAAAACATCAAATTAAAAACAAATAATTTTCTTAACAAGCTCAACCATACAAGAGAAATAGACTACAAAACAGCGGTGGTGGTTCAATAAAAAGAAGCCACAACGCGTAGCAGGTAGCTATTTTATTTATTCTTACAATCATACCGATGCTGGTGGCTGCGAGGAATCGGAGACCACATATAGGAGCGTGAGCTTTAAGAATTTAAAAAGAAAAATATGAAATAAAAGAGGAAAATCTATCGTGGCATCATTGATAAAGTTAGCCTAACTTTTTATGTCCTTGCCTTTGGCGGACAAAAGTTAGTTGCCAACTTTACCAACAAGCCGTGTTGCGAATTATTAACTCGAGAAAAAACGAAATATAACCCTTACTCAAAGTTGTTAATAACTTTAGGGTGCTTTACATAGGAACTGCTGTTGTGTGCAGTGCTAATTTTCAATTTCTAATTTATTAAAGTTATTTTTTGTCGGTTCAAATTGGTTAGTGTTTCCAATACGCTTATACAAATTTGTAAATCTATTTTTTGTTATTTTCTCAATTTTAGTA
>CAIMMJ010000380.1 GCA_903842515.1 uncultured Bacteroidota bacterium
CTGTTACACCATCTTTCACCAATAAATATTCTAATGTATCATTTGGTACTGGTGATAAATTTATTGTCCATGTTCCGTTTCCATTATTTACTCCTTGTGGTCCCCAAGCAGGATTCCAGCTCCATATTGGCCCGGTTAAATTAACTTGATTTGCTGATGAACAAACTTCAACTGTAATTGATAAATTTGGATAAGAGCAAGGCACACAACGATCATACGCAATGTTTACATTTCCTGAGCCTGCAACCCATTTTCTGTTTGCGTAGTTTGAATAATCTGTAACAGGTGCGCAGGTTCCTCCGTTTTGCATGTCTGCAATTAAGTTTTCTTGAACACCATCAACAATAATTAAATATTCCATATCTGTAGTAGGAGCAGGGTCAAGTGTAAATTTCCAAACGCCACCACCAACATTTGTAGCAATTGGTCCACCGTTAGGATCCCAGTTCCACCAAGGTCCTGTCATTCTAACTGATGTTGGAGGGTTTGCATTACAAACTTCTACATTTATTTCTAAACCTGTATTTGGATTTCCTCCTCCGCCTGCAGCACCCATTTTTAAATCATCGAAATAGTATGTTTTTTCACCTGCAACAGCACCTGTTGTACCGAAATTAAAAAAGACAGATGCTTTATCGTAAGTAAAAGCTAAATTTAAAGCAGCTGTACCGCTTGCTTGATTTGCAAAATTAAATTCTAAAGTATCCCATTGATTGGCTACAGTTGTAAATGCTTCTGTTTCCACTGTGTGAGTTGAGTTTGCATGCTCTTCAACTTTTAAACGTACCGGAATACCTGCATCAGGAGAAAATACACGAAGTAACATTTTTGTTGAAGTAGAAAATGGAATTGGTGATACAAGACCTAACTGCGCAGGAGCTGTGATTGTTGTTCCTGCCCAAAATTCTGCTGTATCTGATTTAACAACTTTAGCTACTTTATTAGATGGATTGCCAATTTCAAACTCAATCGTTGAGTTTACATTACCAAATCCTATTAATCCGTATTCAACAGCCGGATCATCAAAAGTAACCGGTAAATTCATTTGAACCAATGGCGGTCCACTTGGACAAGCGGTACATCTTCCGTAGGTGTTAGAAATAGTTAGTGGATCGGTTGTTCTCCAAATGCGATTTGCATAGTTAGAATAATCAGTTAGTGGTGCACAAGTACCACCATTTTGCATTGCAGCAATTAAATTTTCCTGAACCCCATCAACAACTAACAAGTATTCCATATCTGCAGTAGGTGCTGGAGATAAAGTAAAAGTGAAGGTGCCATCTCCATTAGAAACAGCTATTGGTCCTCCGCTTGGGTTCCATCCCCACCAAGTTCCTGTTAATCTTACCTCTGTTGCAGGGTTACATACTGCTGTAGTTATGATTAAGTCTTGAGCAATTGTTTTTAGTGAACTGCCCAATAATAATACAAACAACAGCATTTTTAAAGTGTAATTTTTTAGTGCCATAGTTAATAGTAATTAAATTGTTATTAATGTTGCTAATTTATTAAATTATTGTAATTTTTACAATAAGTAAATTAATAAAAAATTTTTGTTTAATAATTTAAAAATTGAACATTAAAGTTTGAAACGATAATTCAAATCTTTCGATAATGAATTGAACTCTTGTGAATCAAAAGAAAAAAGTTTTGCGGGACGATGTTTTACGTTTTGTTGCTTTTCGTTATGCGCTTTTAATGGAATATTTTTTA
>CAIMMJ010000381.1 GCA_903842515.1 uncultured Bacteroidota bacterium
CAGTTTCAAATATTGCCGAATCTTTTATCAATTTTATTTTGGTATTTTTTAGCAGCCAAGTATAGCTGCTTTTAATGAACATAATTTCATAAATACCTTCTCCGCTAATTTCTCCCACTGTATTTATTAATTTATTTAGTCCAGATTCGTGGAGCACAACAGTAAGGTCATTTTCTTTTGAATTTGTATTTATTTGCGAAAATGTAGGTAAGAAAATTGAGGATAAAATTAGTGTACAAAAAAAAATTTTATAATTCATGTTGATTACTAAGCTATAATTTATAATTTTATGCAAATGTAATTATAGCATAATTAGTATGGAAAAATATAAAGACGTAAGAATATTTGATATCCTTGATAGGTACATTAAAAAATTCCCCAAGCCTGATGCATTAAGTTCTAAAGTAAATGGAGAATGGAAAAAAATTTCTACCCAAGAGTATTATGATCAGGTTCAGTTGATGAGTTATGGTTTTCTTAAGCTAGGCATAGGCAAAGGCGATTGTATTGCAACGGTAAGCAACAATAGATATGAATGGAACTTTGTAGATATGGGAATGTTGCAAATTGGTGCGGTGCATGTTTCTATGTACCCTACAATTAGTTCTGCCGACTATAAGTATATTTTAAATGATTGCCAGGCAAAGTATATTATTGTTTCTGACGAAGAAATTTTAAAAAAAGTAAGTGCCATAAAAAATGAAGTTGAGAGTTTAATTGAAATTTATACGTTTAATGAAATTGCCGGATATAAGCACTGGAGCCAAATTGCAGAATTGGGTAAAGACAATGCCGCACCAGAGAAAGTAGCACAAACAAAAGCACAAACAAAAGCTACTGATTTGGCTACGTTAATTTATACTTCAGGAACCACAGGAGTTCCAAAGGGAGTAATGCTTTCGCACATGAATTTAATTAGTAATTGTATGGCAAGTGAACCCTGCGTGCCTGTTGACAATACTGCAACCGCTTTGTCGTTTTTGCCCTTGTGCCATGTGTATGAACGAATGCTTGGCTATCTTTATCAATACTTAGGTATATCTATTTATTACGCCGAAAGCATAGAAAAAATTGGCGATAATTTAAAAGAAGTAAAACCAAATTTGTTTAGTACTGTTCCCAGATTACTAGAAAAAGTATACGACAAAATTATGGCCAAAGGTCATGAGCAAACAGGTATAAAAAGAGCTTTGTTTTTTTGGGCGGTAGATTTAGGATTAAAATACGAACATGCTGGTAAAAATGGTTGGTGGTATGAATTTCAGTTGTCCATTGCCAATAAAATAATTTTTAATAAATGGCGAGAAGCTTTGGGCGGAAATGTTGAACTGATTGTTTCTGGGAGTGCGCCATTGCAACCGCGTTTAGCCAGAGTTTTTTGGGCGGCACAAATTGCGGTGTTAGAGGGCTACGGACTCTCAGAAACATCTCCTGTAGTAAGCGTAAATACTAAATTACCCAATGGAGCACAATTTGGAAGTGTTGGAAAAGTGATAGAAGATGTAACGGTGAAGATTGCCGAAGATGGAGAAATATTAGTGAAAGGACCAAACGTAATGATGGGCTATTATAAAAAACCTGAAGCTACTGCCGAAGTAATGATTGATGGGTGGTTTCATACCGGTGATATTGGAGAAATTAATGGAGAAGGATTTTTGAAAATTACAGATAGAAAAAAAGAAATTTTTAAAACTTCGGGTGGAAAATATGTGGCACCACAACCCATAGAAAACAAAATGAAAGAATCTATTTACATAGAACAATTTTGTGTGGTTGGAGCGGGGCAAAAATTTCCGGGCGGACTTGTTGTTCCTAATTTTATTTTTATAAAAGACTGGTTGCAAAAGCAGGGAATTAATGTAAGTTCTAACGAAGAGATTATTAAGAATCAAAAAGTAATTGATTTAATAAACGCCGAAGTAAATAAATACAATGAGAATTTTGGCCACGTTGAACAGATTAAAAAAGTTATTTTATTGCCAGCCGAATTTTCTATTTTAGGAGGAGAGTTAACTCCAACATTAAAATTTAAAAGAAAAATAATTTCTGAGAAATACCAAAAAGAAATAGACAGTATGTATGTATAGCAAAAAGTTTTGGTAAAAAGTTTTGGTAAACGATTAATGAGAGCATTGTTATTTAATACTTTTTTTTTAGGCTTTTTAAACAGCATTTTTTCGCAAGCCATTGAAAACCCTTTGGAGAGTTTAAAAAAAGAAAGAGAGTTTATTTATGGTATAGACAATAGAAGAACCCATTTGTATGGAAATCCGGCCTTGATATATGGGATTTTTGTAGGATTTGGGTTTAACGGAAATTTAAGGTTTAAAACTGGAGTAAGCGGCACTCCATTTAGGGTTATAAGCCACAGGCAAGGCTCTAAACAATGGCAAGAAAATAGGTTATTTTTTATTACTGTGGGAGAAGAATTTGATTTTTTGATTGTAAAACGATTCAGACTCACTACTTATTTGCAAGGAGGAATTGGCTACAATTACACTAAAAATTATGACTTAAAATATTTGCCTATAACTACTAAAAGAACATTGATAATTCCTTTTGAAACGGGCTTAAAAACTAACTATAGTATTAATCATTGGTTAAGGTTAATTATTGGCGGAGGCTGGCGGTTTGTTGAACCCAATCCGTCTAATGAATTGAGCGGATATTATTTAAAATTTGGCTTGAATATAAACAGCAAAAAATTATGGCGAGAGCTAAAAAAATCTGATTTAAAAGTAACAAAGAAAAATCCTTATTGATAAATTCAAATAAAACTTTGCAACATTGTTTTATCGTTTATACGATAAATTTTTACGGGTAATTTTAAAGCAATTTGTTAAACGAAAAGTTTAAATTATTTCAATTAGTGAAGTTTAATTTTACTTTTTTACAATAAATTTTTTTGTCGTGACGAAATTACCCGACATAATTTTAGCAAAATACAAACACTCGTTTAAATCATTTTTATTTAATGATTTTAGAGAATTCTTATTTTGATTAAGGTAAGAAAATAATTGTTTTCCTGACAAATCATAAATAAAAACATTGATATTATTTGATTCTTCAAAGTCTCCACTTATTGAAATTGAATTTTGAGTTTGAGTTAATGTTACTTGATTAAATTTATCTTTATTTGCAACAGAGGTTAAATCCGGTGGTGGAGATAAAATCCAATTTACAATTGCAGGATCGTTTGGTAGTGTTTGGCTAAAATAATGTCCTACCCAATTTCCTTGCTCATCAATTAAAAATTTATTAAAATTCCAAGAAACAGAAACATCTTGCATACCATTTAAATCTGATTGTTGAAGCCATTTATTTACTGGTGCTGTATCTCATGCAATAATATCAATTCTTGACATCATTTGAAATGTTACATTGTAATTATTTGTACAAAACTCGTTAATGAGAGAATCGCTGTTGGGGTCTTGATTTCCAAAATTATTACAAGGGAATCCAATTATTTCAAAATTATTGGATTGGTATTGCAAATACAGTTGTTCTAGCTGAGCAAATTGAGGTGTATATCCGCAAAAACTTGCTGTATTAACTACCATTACTTTTTTGCCATAGAAATTTGACAATGAAATTGTATCTCCTAGAATTGTTTCTGCAGAAAAACTGTGAAAATTTTGTTGTGCAGAAACTTTGGTAATAATTGAAAAGGATAAACAAAAAAAGAAAAATTTAGTTTTAACTTTATCTTACATTTTTTTTGCTGTTATCCAAAAGAATCCATTGAATTCTTCTTTTGCAATTGTTTCAAATCCATGTTTATGCAATCCAGTTTCTATGGGTTCAATGGTTTCGAAATGCCAAGTATGGTCATCAGTTCCAACTTTATATTTTCTATAATACAAATACCTAGACACCCTTTCCCAAAAGGAAAAGCTGAATAATTTTGAAGAAGTTCTTACTTTTTGAATTCTTTGTGAAGCAGGAACATCAAGGTGACTAGAAATAAAAATTGTTCCTCCGGGTTTTAAAACTCTGTGTGCCTCTGCCATAAAGTCTTCGTAACTCTTAAAGTGATCTATTGACGAAAGGCTCATTACCACATCGGCCACTTCATTTTTAAAAGGCAGCTTTTCTGCATAAGATAAAACATGACCCATCTTTAACTTTGAAAGCAATGGATAAACTCTCAAAAACTGATCGTGTATCAATCTTAAATTTGGATCTGCTAAATAATAGGTGATAGTAGAAGGATTTCTGAACAAAGAGCAAAAAGCGTGACCTGTTCCGCCACCGATGTCAATTACTTTGGCATTTTTTAAATCTGCCATTCCGGATTTTTCGCCAATATAATGCAATACTGGTGTAGAGTTCAGCAATGTGTAAACCGTTAAAGATTTATGGTAATTTAAAAATGCAGCATTTTGTTTAGCCCACTCATCCCCTTTCTGCTCAAATTCATTCTTACAAAAATCAACAACATCGTTTTTTATAACATACTCGGTGTTTGTTTTTTCACAAACAAGTTTATTGTCTTTTAAAACAAGGTTCCCACCTTTTTCTGCAATTGAAGCTAAGTCGCTCATCAACTCTTTTACAGGAATTCTGTTCTGCTCAAAAAGTTCTGCAGGTTCGTAGATGTTTCTTTCTTTTTTTAAAAGGTGTATTTGTAAATCTAAAAAATTCATAATTAATATTTTACTATTTTCTGCTTTCCAATTTTAGTTGGGTGAGCAAAATAAAAATTGCATTAAAACTAATAAAAAATATTATATCTCTGGAATCTATAACGCCTCTGCTCATTGAAAGGTAATGAGAGTTTAAACTGAATTCTAATAGAATCCAATCTATAGAATTAAACAAAGGAATACTTGCAATTGATTCTATGCCGCTTAAAAAAAAGAAGGAAAGAAAAACGCCAATTAAAAAAGAAATTATTTGGCTGTCGCTAAGTATGGATGCAAAAATTCCAACAGAAACAAAAGCCGAACCAAGCATTACTAAACCTATGTAAGATCCATTTGTAGAGCCAATATCAATATTTCCTACCGGATTACCTAGCTTATAAACAGAAAAATAATAAACAAAACTTGGTATTAGTGCAATTAACAGCAAAACAAAACCGGCAAGGTATTTTGCTAAAATTATTTGAAACTCCGACAACGGTTTGGTCAATAAAAACTCTATTGTTCCTGACTTTTTTTCTTCGCTAAACGATTTCATTGTTATGGCAGGCACCAAAAAAATATACAAATAAGGTGTTATAGAAAACAAGCCATCAATGCCGGCGTACTGATTCATTAATATGTTTGGTTCACCGGGGAATACCCATAAAAACAATCCCATCATCAGTAAAAAAACTACAATAACAACGTAACCAATTAATGAATTAAGAAAGGATGAAAGTTCTTTTTTTAATAATGCTATCATAATAAGTGATGCAAATTAAATATAAAAATATTAAGCATTGAGTCTTTTTGTTGCTAAATTATCTATTGTAGAAAAAAATTGTTGAGGGTTTAAGGTTCTCCAATTTATTAAATCGAACTCACCACCAAATAAAAAGTAATAATCTATGTTACTTTTTTTGAACTCATTTAATACATGTTCTCTAAAATTTACCAGGCAAATCCAGCCGTCGTCAACATCTTCGAACCACTCTTCGTAATAGCTATCATCGCTGCTGTGAAAATTAAGCACATTTTCGCCAATTAAAATAAACTTATTTACTCCTTCTGATAATAAAATATCTGCAATTTCTCTTTTTAAAAACATTATGTCGTTATTTATTGCATCGTTCCATTCTCCTAACATTTCAATTATTGTAAAACCAGCGCTGTAATCGGTATAAATAATTTTTATAAATAATGTTTCAGATCCTATTTCATCCCATTGAGGATGAATAACGTAATTGTAAATAGTGTTAGTAAATTCAAACTCGCTGTATTCTCTTCCATAAAATGGAGATAAATCATCAGTGGCTGCATCATATAAATTTTTCCAACTGTAAAAGGGCTCTATTTCGTGCATATTTATTTGTCCTTTATTGAATCTATTGCATTTCTTACATTGCCTTTTTCTTCTAACAATTTTTTAGCAGTGTTATAATCTAAATTTAATTCTTCCATAATCATTTTTACTCCCCTGTCTATTAACTTATTATTAGCCATTTGCATGTCAACCATTTTATTCCCTTTTACTCTTCCAAATTTTATCATTGCAGAGGTTGATAGCATATTTAAAACCAATTTTTGAGCAGTACCTGACTTTAGTCTAGTGCTTCCAGTAACGAATTCTGGACCAACCAAAACTTCCACAGGAAAGTCAACCAAGGCTGCTAATTCTGATGCTGAATTGCAGGTGATGCATCCAGTTTGAATAAAGTTTTTTTTACATTCTTTAATTGCCCCAATTACATAAGGAGTGCTCCCAGATGCCGCAATACCAACAACAATATCTTTGGTTGAAATATTAAATTTTTGTAAGTCACTCCATCCTAAATCTGTATTGTCTTCGGCAAATTCTACTGCTTTTCTAATTGCAGTATCACCTCCGGCAATTAAACCAATTACTAAACCTTGTTCCACACCAAACGTGGGCGGACATTCACTTGCATCTAAAATTCCTAATCTACCACTTGTGCCGGCACCAATGTAAAAAAGTCTTCCTCCTGAATTTATTTTAGTAGAAATAGCTGTTGCTAATTTTGTAATTTGTGGCAAACACTTTTCTACCTCCATGGCCACCTTTTTATCCTCTTGGTTCATGCTCAATAGAATTTCTTCTATTTCCATTTGGTCTATGTTGTTGTAAAAAGAAGTTTTTTCGGTGAGTTTCATTTTTTATATATTTACACAAAAGTATTTATTGCAATTTAAATCGCTTGATTAAATCAAAAAAAAATATCAAAAAAAAAATTGTTTTTAGTTTTAGGATAATCACATTATTTCTATTAATTGTGCTGCAGAGCTACGGACAAACGGATACAATTATAATAAACAATTACCTTGATTCGGCGAAATCCTTGGCGAACAAAGACAAATTTTCATCCTCGTTTTTATATGCTACTAAATCTATAGCACTCTCAAAAAAAATTAATACTACTAAATTTATAGGTAAAAGTTATTTACTAAGAGCTTGGATAAACGAAAAACAAGGAAAAATAAAAGATGCAAGTATAGATTATGAGAACGCAATTAATAATTTAAGTTCCATTAATGACACAGAGTTGCTTGCTGATGCTTATAACAAAGCAGGTCATTTGTTTGGACAAAGAGGAAAATCAGCAAAAGGACTCACGTATTTATTAAAAGGATTACGAATTGTAAAAGGAACAAAGAACAATGAAATCCATTCAAAAATACTTTCAAATATTGCAATTATATATTTTTATTGCTACAATTACGAAAGTGCTAAAATGTATCTTCATCAGTCCATTGACCTGATTGAAAAAAGCAAAAAGCAAAATCAATTGGCTCATTTATATGGAAATTTGGCTATGGTTTACAAACAAACCAAAGCCGATTCTTTGGCATTACTGAATTACAATAAGGCCCTAAAAATTTGTGAAACAGAAAACGATTTAGAATGTGTTGCCAAAGCATACAATAATATGGGAGTTTTTTTTCAGGATAATAAGCAATTTAACTCTGCATTATACTATTTTAAAAAATCATTAGAGATAGCTGAAGAAAACAAATTTGTAAATGTTTCATTGATTTCGGCCTATAACATTGGCAAAGTTTATTACAACTTAAATAAAAATGATTCTATAAAATATTTTGCCGACATCACATTAAATGGTGCAAAAATTACTAAATCTTTTGAAGATTATGCCTGCGCCTATGAATTGTATTACAAATATTTTGAAAACAAACAAAGTTACGAAAATGCACTCGAATACTTTAAGCTGTATAAAATTGAACGTGATTCCATACTAATAAATTCAAACAGTCAAACAATTTATAATGTAGAGCTAAAAAATGAATTTGAACAAATTGAATCGGAGCGTTTAATTCAAGAGCAGAAAAACAAAACTAAATGGAATTTAGATTTACAACAAAAAGAATTTGAGAACAAATTTTTTCTACTTTTTTCGTTGA
>CAIMMJ010000382.1 GCA_903842515.1 uncultured Bacteroidota bacterium
ATATAGAATTTTTGTTGATTTAAAACCCAATTGCAAACTAAAAAAGGTATTTGGAAACGAATTTCATCCCCTTGTTTTTAAAAGCACAGAAAATTTTTTTAACAACAAAGTGGACGGTCAAACCTTAGCAAAAAATTTTAATAGACTTCTTCTAAAAGAAAATACCGTTGCATTGGATACTTGGATTACTATTGGACAAATTACTACAAGAGATACTCTATTTGGCGTTCAAAAAATATACGATACCAACGGAAGTTTTATTGGGGGAAATAACAATGATGGTGGAAGCAGCCAAATTGCGGCCGGATTATTAATTAATAACACTGTACAAATAGGCGTTCCATTAACAACATCCGATGGCATTGATTATAAAGTATCAGATTCTACCAGTTGGTTTGTGTATGGAAAAATTAATGAAGTAACTGCATTAGATTCTACCATTTTTGGTTATGCATTACCACCAGCAAAAGAATTTATTTCTACTAACAGTGGTTGGATTAGCTCCCGTGGATCATCAGGTGTTGATGCTCAAAAGAATGAAGTTTTAATTGCTCAATTATCCACAAAGGGAGAACTTACATTAAAATTAAATGTGGAGGTTGAAATTCCAGACGGCGATAATTTTAGAACGGTTACTTACGTTTCAAAAGGAGATACACTTTTAGAGGGTGAAGAAATTAGTCCATTCCTCAGTTATCCTTTTGTGTGCGGTTGCAGAGATGCTGATTATTTAGAGTATAAAAATATTTATGCTTGCGATAATTTAGATTCTTGCAAAACAAAAATAGTATTAGGTTGCATGGATACTTCTGCTTGCAACTATAATTCTAAAGCAAATTATAATTTATCTTCTTTGTGCTGCTATCCCGGATATTGCAACAATAGAAATTTAAGTGTTGTTTGTCCTCAATTTGAAGACGATGCCAATAAGTTTTATCTGTTTCCCAACCCAAGTTCTCAAAACATAAATTTTAACATGTGGCTTACAAGGCAAGAAGAATTAAAATATTCCATTCTAAATTTATACGGAGTAGAAGTGCAAGCAGAAACTTCTATGGGTGCTGCTTTTGGGGACTTTTATAAGGAGATAGACTTATTAAATTTGCAATCTGGAGTTTACTTGTTTAAGTTAAACAGAAATGGAAATTTCTACAAAAAGGTTTTCATAAAAAGATAGAAACTACACTCATGAAAAAAACTGCTCTAAATGTTGCACGCCATATTCTACTCTTTAGTTTTGTTTTTTTTGCTTTACTTGTTTCAAGTTGTAAAAAAGATACTCCAATTGAAATAAGTTCACCTCAATTTGATTCCACTTCTGACATCCAAAACAATTACTACAAAACAGTAAAAATTGGCAATCAATGGTGGATGGCAGAAGATTTAAAAGTTACACTTTTTAACGACAGCTCCATCATTTTTGATGGACAGAGTGATAACAATTGGGTAAAAAATAGACCTTCCTATTGTTTGTATCAAAACAATAATCTTGCTCCCGGATTATTGTACAATGGTTTTGCTGTATTAGATTCAAGAAAATTGGCTCCAAAAGGATGGCATATCCCAACAGATGCAGAATGGAAAGAATTGGAAAAACACATTGGACTAAGCCAAGAATCTGCAGATGCCTTTGGATGGAGAGGAAAAAAGGAAGGAAATAAACTAAAAACTTACGGTAGAAAATCTTGGTTAATTATTAATGACGAAACATGGCCAAACAACCAAAGTGGATTTTCTGCAGATGCTGGTTCCAATAGATTATTCAATGGAGTTTGGGGCGACCCAGGATTGGCAAGCACAGGATTTTGGTGGAGTGCAACTGAATTTGATTCTCAAAAATTATATTACAGGCACCTCGATTATAAAAACGCTGCTATCTTTAGACATTACGAAAATAAATTCTACGGATTTAGTGTGAGGTGCATAAAAGACAATTGAGCTTTTTGGTAACAATTTTTTTAAATTGGTAACATTAAATTCCCAATTTAATAACACCACTTAATTTTTTAATAACATTCTTTTCTTCTTCAAATTATTGTCGTGTTAGATATTTGTCAGCACATATAAAAACTCAAACACACCCAATTAAAAACAAAAAACAAAACACAAAAAAATGAAAAAATCTATTCTAAAAATGTTCGCAGTTGCGGCATTAGTTGCAGTAGGAGTTCAAAACTCTGAGGCACAAAATCAAAACAATTTAGGAGCTGAGTGTGGTTGCCCTCCTGTAAACACAAGACCACTTGTTGACCTTTCTACTGTTGCTACTGCAGGTGTTTTAAATGCTACAAACACTGTTTTAACGTGTAACAACAATTATTTGATCAAAGAAAAAATTTATGTTCCAGATGGAAAATCTATCACAATTAATCCAGGAACTGTTCTGCTTGGTCGCGATTTAGGTGCACCAGGTGCTGGATTAGCTTCTTGTTTATTAATTGAAAGAGGTGGACAAATAATCGCTGCAGGAACTGCAACATGTCCTATTGTTTTTACTGCTGCAAAAGATATTCTTACTGCTGCTCCTGATAATGCAGTGGATAATATTTTAGGAAATTTATCTACTGATGGAAACAATACCAACACAAGTGCAGGAACCACAGGTGGTTTGTGGGGTGGAGTAGTAATTTGCGGAAAAGCAACAAATAACTTGTTAACAACTCCTTCTTCGCCTAATAACGATGCTGGTATTCAAGTAGCTGGCCAACCTGCTGGAACAGGAGCTGTAGAAGGTATTTCTAATGCTGAAGCAGATACTAGAACTTGGTTTGGTGGATCAGACGATAACGACAACTCAGGTATAATGAGATATTGTTCTATCCGTCACGCGGGTGATATTATTAGTGCAGGAAATGAGTTGAATTCTTTAACTCTTGCTTCTGTAGGAAGAGGAACAACAATAGACCATATTGAAGTTGTTTCTGGTGGTGACGATGGAATTGAATTGTTTGGTGGTACAGTAAACTTAAAATATATTTCTATGCTTTGGGGCGATGACGATGGTTTAGATTGGGATTTAGGTTGGAAAGGAAGTGTTCAGTTTTTGTTTGTATTAAACAGACAGAATAACTCTCCTACAGTAAATAACATTGTTGACAATGGTATTGAGGCAGATGGTGATGACAATACCACCAATACAGCATTCAGGTCTCATCCAAAAATTTATAATGGTACTTTCATTGGAAGTAACCAAAATGCTGTAGCAGCTGATAACACAGGTGATGCAGGTTTCAATTTTAAAGAAAGAACAGAAGGTGAAGTGTTTAATTGTATAGTTGCAAATTACAACAGAGGAGTTGTTATTGATAAAGTAAAAACATCAAGACCAGGTGGACCAAACAACGAAGCTTACCACAACTGGCAAGCAGGTTTTTCAACAAGCGGATCACTTTTGATAGGTTGCAATACTTTTGTTAATGCTGCTATTCCTTTGGCTATTGAAGACAATGCAACTTATACAAACATAATAACTACGGGTTTGGATGATACCAAATTTGCTGCAGATGGAAACGTAAGTGTTGCTTCATTGCCCGGTTTTGATTACATCTACAACATGAACTTTGCTGCAAACGTAAATGCTATTGTTGGCGGTGACAAATACGATGCAGTGCCTGACTTAGTTTCTACTACTTGTGCAGCTCCAAGTGATGGTTTCTTTTCTCCAGCTCCATACAGAGGTGCTTTTAAAGCAGGTGAAAAATCTTGGTTATCAGACTGGGCTATTTTAAACATTATTAATGCTACACAAGGTATTGTTCCATGCCCAACAGATATTAATACAGATGGCACAACAAACAATGCAGATTTCTTAATCCTTTTGGGTGAATTCAACCAATCTTGCGATTAATTTATTAATAAATTAAATCAATAAAAATGAAAAAAATAATAATAGCAATGGCACTTGTCGTCCTAGGAAAGATTTCCTTTGCACAAGGCCTAGAGAATATCATAGTAGAAAAATACTATGTTACCAACTCTTCAGATGCTGCAAATGTTACAGGAGGTACTTTACCTTCTGGAGCAGTAACGTATAGATTCTTTGCTAATTTAGCACCAGGATTTAAGTTGCAAGCGGTTTACGCAGGTTCGGGTCACCAATTAAAAATGGTAAGTACTGCACCTTACTTTAATCAAATAGTTAGAGGTGCCTCAATTCCAAATTGGACAAAAGCACAACTTGCACAAAACTCATTGATGCTAGATTCTTACTTTACCGTTGGAGCAGCTACAAATAATTTAAGCGTTCCAACTGCTCAAGTAGGTATTTTAAAAACCGAAGACGATGCAGTAGGAACTGTTGTAAATGCTAATGGTATTTTGCAAAATGCAGATCCTTCTGCAGGTATCGCAATTAGTGTTAGAGACGGTTATACCAATGGAACTCTACAAGATGTTACTGTTGCAGCAGATCCTGCCACACAAACATATTTAGACAGTTATTTTGGTAGTGCAAATTCTGCAGACGGAAATTTTGTATTAAACGAAGGTTCAATATTTGCTCAACCAGTTTCTGGTGTTGCTGGAATGTCTGGCTCTGCTGCTTCAAACTCTGTATTTATTGGCCAAATTACAACAACTGGAACTGTTCACTACGAGTTAAACTTGCAAGTAACTAACAACGCAGGTACTGTTGTTCAAAATTACGTGGCTTTAAACCCGGTTGGTGCAGAACTTTCTGTTCCATCTTTGCAAGGAGACTTAGGCGTAACTGTTACAGGCGAGCCTTCATCAAATGGAAGCATCGTATTGGGTTCTACCACTTCAAATTCTATGGGTTTAACAATTAATCCAGGAAATGGTGCTAGAAGATTGTTAATAGCAAGAGCTGGTTCTGCAGTTTCTGTTAACCCTGCAGATGGACTTTCTTATGTTCCAAACTCAGTTTTTGGAATAGGAGCAAACTTAGGTTCAGGTAATTTTGTGGTGGCAGACATAGTAGGAGCTGCTCCACAAGCAGTTACTGTTACTGGCTTATCTGCAAGCACAACTTATCACTTTAGATTAGTAGAATACAACGGAACTTCAGGTGCACAAAACTATTTAACTTCTAGTTTTGCCTCTGCAAGCAACACAACTTCTGGATTGGGAACAACATACAGTTGGAATCAAACAGGAGCTGGTCCGTTTAACTTCAATACTGCTTCAAACTGGACACCAGCAAGAACAACACCAGCAAACGATGATATTTTAGTTTTTGGAAATGGAACAACAAATACACTTGTTAGCAACGTAGTGCCTCAAACAGTTGCAAGATTGTTGGTTCAAAATAATACTTCTGTTAATTTACAATCCTTAGGAGCAAATACTTTAACAATAGCTGGTAATGTAACAGGTGTTGATGATTTTAGAGTAGATGCTGGTTCAAGCTTAACCTTAAGCGGTGCAAGCCCCGTTAGTATTAATGTTGCATCCACAGCTACTGGTAATGTTTATGGAAGCATTACATTGTCTACAGGAAATACATTAACTGCCGGTGCAGCCAATGGAATAACTTTTAGATCTGGTTCTACTTGTACCACTGCTGCTACATTTACTGGTGCCCCTTTTGGTGCATTTGGCGCTGTAGCTAGCTCAGTAGTTTTTGCAAGTGGTGCTTCTTATACACACAATGCTGGTGACAATCCATTCCAAAAAGTTGCTCCTGAATCAAATGTTATTTTTCAAACAGGCAGTAACCAAGTATGGAACACGGCATCAGGTTTTGATGCTTCTGGCAGAACGTATGGAAATTTAACCATCAATGCTGTTATTGCTTCTTCATTGTCCAGTTCAATAACAGTACAAAATTTAGTTCAAGGTGCTTCAGGACAAATTACGTTTAATGGAACTGGTTCAAGTGCAATAAACATCTCTGGTGATGTGTTAAACAACTCGCCAGTGGCAATGAGCTTAACTTCTGGAACAGGAAACGTAAATCTTACTAAAGCAGGTACACAAATTATAGGTGGTTCTGGAGCTGGTGCAATTAATTTTTTACCCACTTTATCTATAGCAGCTGGAACAACTGGTGGTTCTATAAAAAGTTTAGCGTTAAACAATTTAGCAGGTGCAGGAACATTAAAGTTTAATTCTGCCGGTTTAAATGTTAGTTTCACAGGTACAATTTCTGGTACTCCTTCAATTTCTGCATTTGGTGTGTATGAATTAAATGTTAGCTTCACTGGAACTGGTACAATTGGAAATTTAAAAACTACCGGAATAAACGACCTTACAATAAACAGAGTTGGTTCTTCATCTACCTTAACTAGCCCAGTGGCCATATTTGGTAAAGTAATTTTAACCAACGGAGATTTAAACAGCAATGGACAATTAACATTGCGTTCAATTTCTAATCGTCAGGGTATTATTCCTGGAGATAACGTAGGAAATTTAACAGGTAATGTAAATGTTGAAAGATATATTGCAGGCACTCCTTATTCTCAAAGATTTTTATCTTGCCCAGTTTCTGGTCTTACAACCAACTCAGCATGGGGTGATGATTTTACTGTGCAAGGTACATTTCCGTTTACCTACAATCCAAGTGTAACATCTGGTTATGTTTACCCAACTGTATGGACTTACGATGCAACAAATGTAGCTCCATTCACTGGTTGGGAAAGTGCAAACTCTCTTGCTTTAACTCCTCTTACAGGAATAGCAGCAACATGTGGTTCAACTACTGCAAAAACAATTGATGCTTTTGGCCCTGTAAATAATGGACCACAGTCAAAAGCAATTACTGCTGGTTTCAATATTTTAGGAAATCCTTATCCGTCTCCAATAAGATGGAGTTTACTTTCGGCATTGAACTCAGGTATTATCGAACCTTATTATTATGCTTATAATGGTGCTTCTGGTGCTTATGGAGCATGGAATGGCTCAATTGGTACAAACGGAGCTACCGATACAATTTATACATCTCAAGGTATATTTGTTATAGGACTAAGTGCTGGAACTGTTAATATTAATAATTCTGTTAGATTTGGTTCAAATGCTGGATTTTTTAATAGAACAAGCAACAGTTCTCCTAAAAATGTATTAAAATTAAACGTTAAAAATCAGGAAGGAAATGTTGATCAATTGGCTGTTTATTCTTCAGAAAATGGTTTGGATACATACAATGCTGAAACTGATGTTGTAAAACTTCCTTTTACACCTGAAAGCGTAACTCCAGAGTTATCATTGGTATTAGAAAACAACAAATTAGCAATAAAAGAATTTAGCTCAATGGGTATTGAAAGAATGATTCCGCTTGATTTAGTTGTTAAAACTAATGGTAACTATAATTTTAACATTGGAGAATATTCCAATATTGAAAGCAACAATTCAATCTACTTAGTTGATGCCTCAACAAACCAAAGAACTAAATTAACAACCACAAATTCTTACAATGTAGAATTGGCTGCTGCAGTTTATTCAAACAGATTCTTTTTGAATTTAGTGCCTGAAAATACTACTGGAGTTAATGAAGTTGCAAACAACGGTTTGGATTGCTATTCTACTAACAATGTTTTATCTATTGTAAACTCAGTTCAAGGACAAAATATGAATGTTCAAATTTTAGACTTAAACGGTAAGCAAGTATTTGCAGAAACAGTTTATTCCAACATTGGTATTACAACAATCAATTTACCTGTTGCTGCTCAAGGTGTTTACGTTGTGAGAATTGTATCAAATACAAGTAACTTAACTAAGAAAATTTTAATTAAATAATCTAAATTATTTTTATGAAAAATTCATTTTTATTATTTATAGTTGTTTTTGCTTCTATTGCAGCATTTAAAGTTTCTGCTCAATCTTTGCCACCGCCACCGCCACCGCCGCCATCTCCAGTTCCAATTGATGGAGGGTTAAGCTTGGTTATTGCAGGATGTGTTGGGTATGGAATGAAAAAAATTAACGACAACAGAAAAGCAAAACAATAGTTTTAACGCATTACTAAAGTTTAAAAAGGGTTCTCTCCATGCAGAGAACCCTTTTTAAATTATAATGTAAATTGATATTGCCGATTGTACTATTATATTTTTGACTTAATAATTATGTCAATATGGTAGAGTGGTCAGCAGTTAAAATTCATGTATTTAATAGCAAAATACAATTAAAAATTCATCAAATTTATTTTATTATCGTGTCGTCACATTTAAAAAAATACCTTTTTACAAAATTAAATTTTCAAGAGAAAAATATTGATCAAATAGTATCTCATTTTACAGAAAAAAAAGTAAAAAGAAATGAATTAGTACTAAGACAAGGGGATTTATGCGATAGTGCATATTTTGTATCAAAAGGTTGTCTGCAAATGTTCACATTAGATTCACAAAATAAAGAAGTAGTAAGAGATTTTGTTACAGAAAACTGTTGGTGTGTAGAATTAATCAGTTTTAAAAATAATACTCCCTCCACAGAAAATATAAGAGCTTTAGAAAATTCTACGCTCTATGCTATAAATAAATCAAACTACAATAATCTAATTAATGAAGTAAAGGTTTTTGATAGAATTTACAAAGAAATTTTAGAAACTTCTTATGAAAACTCAGTTTATAGAGTTAACATTTTTAATACACTTTCTCCTCTCGAAAAGATGAAATGGATGAAAGAATACAGACCTAAATTATTTAAACGATTATCAAAAAAAATAATTTGTCAATTTTTAGGAATTGAACTTGAAATATACTCTAAACTTGTTGGCTTAATTCAATAGTTACGTATAAAAAATCCCCATCAAACTTTGATGAGGATTTATTGTGGGCCCACTTGGAATCGAACCAAGCACCTACTGATTATGAGTCAGTTGCTCTAACCGAATGAGCTATAGGCCCTTTGTATTTTGCTTAGTGTAGTTATACAATAAACTAAATTCAAATTTTTTAATGGACGGCGAAATTATACATTTGTGCTTAAATTACAAAGAAATTGAATCAATTAAACAAAAAATCTTTATCCAAAGAACTACTGATGGCCGGAATGGCATTGGCAATTGATAAACCAAAAACGTGGACTTCCTTTGACGTGGTAAATTACTTTAAAAAAATGACCAAAGTAAAAGTTGGCCATGCTGGCACTTTGGATCCATTGGCTACAGGCTTGTTAATTTTATGCACCGGGCCATACACAAAAAAAATAGACCAGTATCAAGGAATGGACAAAGAATACATTGGCGAGTTTGTTATTGGTGCTACCACTCCTTCTTTTGATTTAGAAAAAGAGATTTCGGAATTTCAAAAATTAGAAACTCTGAGTGTTGAAAGGGTAAAGGAAGTTTTTGAGGATTTTATTGGTGAACAAGAACAAATTCCTCCAATTTTTTCGGCAAAAAAACTAAACGGCGAACGTGCCTACCTATTAGCAAGAGATGGCAAAGAACCTGAGATGAGAAAAGTAAATGTTGTGATTCATAAACTAGAACTTACTACTTTTGAATTTAATGACGGACTTTGGATACTTGGCTTTACATTAAATTGCAGCAAAGGAACTTACGTAAGATCTTTGGCAAGAGATGTGGCTAAAAAATTAAATAGTGTGGGGTATTTAGATAATCTAAGAAGAACAAAAATTGGAAATATAGATTTGCACCAAGCTTATTCTTTAGAGGAGTTAAGAGAAATTATTCCTTCTTTAACTTAAATTTGTTTTACCTTTAGTTAAAAATATTTATGGATAAAAATTCAAAACACTTATTTTTTACATTATTTGCAGTAATGACAATTGTTTTTTATTCCTGTAAAAAGAAAAAAAACGAAACAAGCGAAGGAATTTTTGCTGGTGAAACAAACAGCGAAATAATGTTAGTAACCCAAGGTGTAAACAAAACATTAAATCCCAGCGAAGGTCAGAAAAGTGAATTTGTAATTGATATTAATAATGACAGTGATAACGATTTTAATTTTATTGCAAAAAACAAATACAAATCAGGAAAATTTATAGAAACAGAAGTTGTGGTAAATTGTCTAAATCAAGCACAAATAGTTAAGGTGGATAGTTTAGGTGATGATAGAATATTTACCGCAAAATTTAAAAAATCTGCTCTTATAGCTACTTTTTTTCAGTTTGAAAGTAAAACTGCAATTCTTGCCAGCGCAAATACAGATACATCAACAAATACCACAACTATTTATTGTGATTGGTGCAATGTGTCAGAAAATTATATGGCATACAGGGTAAAAAGAAAAAATTCCGATTTTTATCAGTTGGGTTGGATATTAATTTCAGTGCCTGATTCTAATTGCAACAAAATATTAATTAAGTCATGGGCTTGCAGAAAATAAATTTATTTAGCTCCACGAATTTTTTTAGAATTGAAAAATATTTTCCCCTCTATCATCAACTTTTTTTTTAGGAATGCAAAATCAGAAAAATATATTTTCTATTTTTTAGTAATAATAAATCTAATTCCTGTTTTATCATCCAAATTTTTCCCCTCAATGGATGGTGCTGCTCATCTTTACAATTCTAATCTAATAAATCATTTAATAAGTAATTCAAAGTCACCACTGCATCAGTATTTTGTTTTTAATTCCGAAATTCTTCCCAATTGGTCAGGACATTTTTTGTTGAGCCTAATAATTTTTATTTCTAATGCATTTATTGCTGAAAAATTCCTACTTATTTCATTGCTAGTTTTTCTGCCAATTACTTTTAGAGCAATAATTCAAAGGATAAATAGTAAAAATAGTTTAGTAAGTTATTTCATTTTTCCTTTCACATATTCTTTGCCTTTTTGGTTTGGGTTTTATAATTTTTCTATTGGTTTATTGCTATTGTTTGTTACCGTTTATTTTTGGCTTAGTAAAGAAAATAGTGCCTACAAAATCAAAGATAAATTTATCTTGTTTGTATTAATCTGTTCAACTTATTTTTCTCATTTATTAGTCTTTTGTTTGTTGTTAATAATTATAGTAGTTAGAATTTTATTTGTAGAATTCGAAAAAATACGAACCGAAAACACTTCACTGAAAACTGTTACGATAAAAATTTTAAACCAAACAATCTTACTTTTATTTAGTGCAATATTGCCACTCTTTTTTACATATAATTACTTCCTTGCAAGAGAACATATCTCCCCTCAAACAAAGTTACCTGTGCAAGAATTATTTAATTGGCTCTATAAAATTCAACCCATTATAGCACTTAATGAAGCAGTGGAACAACCTTTTACTAAAAATATATTTTTTGTTTTTTGTTTGATGCTACTAATGGTGGCAATAGAAAAACTTAGATTTTCTGTTCATCTTAAAAATAAATTGGTAACAGTTAAAAAATTTATTCACAATAGTTTTAGCTCACTTAACTTTTGGTTGCTGTGTTGTATTATCTTGTTGATTTTGTATTTCTATTTGCCCGATGAGCATGCCAATGCAAGTTTTATATCCATAAGAATATTTCTATTATTTTTTTTATTTTTTATTCTTTTTTTAGCAAGTTTAAATCACAAAAAAACAATACTTTTTGTAGCAGTTTTTATTGTGCTTTACAATCATTTTAGATTAAACTATTACTATACAAAAGAGGCTGTTGTTTTGGGCGGTGTGGCCACTAGAATAAATAATTTTGCCCCACAAATAGAAGCCAATAGTATTGTTCTTCCAATTAACTTTTCATCCCATTGGTTTATGGGTCACTATTCTAATTATTTAGGAGTTGACAAGCCAATGGTTATACTAGAAAATTACGAAGCAGTTCAAGGCTATTTTCCATTGGATTGGAACAGAAAGGAAATGCCAAATATAACTTTAGCCAACAATAATTCCGGGGAGGTGGCATGTTTAAATTGGGAAACGAATCTCACAAATAAAAATAAAAAAATAGATTATGTTTTTATAATGGGAGTTCCTTCTGATTCTATTAATTTGTGTGAACACAAAATCTTTGCGATCCTAAAAAAATCATATAAGTTAGTTAAAGTAGATAGAGATTTAAAACTGTATAAATCTATAAATTAACTTCTTTATTTTTTAACTCTTCATTGGCATCAGCTAATCTGTATTTTATAAATTCAGAAATCTTTGAAACTATTACAAATGCCTTTTCAATAGATTTTACGTGCTCAAAAACATAGGTTAGTTTACCATTCTTTTGCTGAAACTTTCCATATGCTGGATTCTGTTTAACAAACTCTAAAACTGTTTGAAACAAAGGTGATTCAAAATAGGGGGAGTCTGCTTTCGTTAGAAAATAACAAAGCATTTTTGAACTTTTCAGTACAATTTTTTCAAAGCCAATTTTTTTTGCTTCTCTTCTTAATTTTACTGTATCTATCAATTCTGCTGCTTGTTGGGGAACCGGTCCAAATCTGTCCTCTAAATTTTTATAAAAATTATCCAAGGCAGCATCACTTTCTAAATCATCAAGATCTTTATACAAAAATAATCTTTCGGCATTGTTGGTAATATAACTACTTGGTATCAACAATTCCAGATCAGTATCAATTTGGCAATCTTTCACAAACAAAGAATAATCAATTTTCCGTAATCGGCTGTCAACGGTTATTGCATTGGCGGCAGTTTCTCTAAACTCTAAATCATCCTCACGCAATTCTTCTATGGCTTCATCTAAAATTTTCATGTACATTTCAAATCCAATTTCTGTGATGAATCCACTTTGTTCGCCGCCCAATAAGTTCCCTGCACCCCTAATGTCTAAATCTCTGAGTGCTATATTAAATCCACTTCCTAAATCAGAAAATTCTTCCAGTGTTTTCAACCTCTTTCTTGCATCGCTTGTAAGCACGGAGAATGGTGGCGACAATAAATAACAAAATGCTTTTTTGTTACTTCGGCCAACTCTTCCTCTCATTTGGTGCAAATCGCTCATTCCAAAATTTTGTGCTTGATTGATAATAATGGTATTGGCATTGCTAATATCTAAACCAGATTCTATAATTGTGGTGGCCACTAACACGTCAAATGCTCCTTCAATAAAGCCCAGCATTATTTCTTCTAGTTTATCTCCGTCTAATTGACCATGCCCAATTGCTATTTTTGCATCAGGCACTAATCGTTGAATCATTCCTGCAATTTCTGCAATATTTTGTACTCTGTTGTGAATAAAAAATACTTGACCACCTCTATTTATTTCAAAACTTATAGCATCTCTAATTATCTCTTCATTAAAAACATGGATTTCTGTTTGCACAGGAAACCTGTTGGATGGGGGAGTAGCTATCACTGATAAATCTCTTGCACCCATCATACTAAATTGTAAGGTTCGTGGTATTGGTGTTGCAGTTAACGTAAGGGTGTCAACGTTACTTTTTATTGCCTTTAATTTGTCTTTAGAACCTACTCCAAATTTCTGTTCTTCATCTATCACCAACAAACCTAAATCTTTAAATTTTATATCTTTGCTTAAAATCCTGTGAGTTCCAATTAAAATGTCAACTTTTCCGGCTTCAACATCCAGTATTGTTTGTTTTTGTTCCTTTGCTGTTCTAAATCTGTTAATGTAATCTACTTTGCACGGAAACTGAGCTAGTCTCTCTGAAAATGTTTTATAGTGCTGTAATGCAAGTATGGTGGTGGGTACTAATATTGCCACTTGTTTGCTGTCTGTTACTGCCTTAAATGCCGCCCTAATTGCTACTTCTGTTTTTCCAAATCCAACATCGCCACAAACCAATCTATCCATCGGAAAAGATGCTTCCATGTCTTTTTTTATTGCAGCAGTTGCTTTTTCTTGGTCAGGTGTGTCTTCATAAATAAACGATGCCTCTAATTCATTTTGCAAATAGGTATCCGGCATAAACTCAAACCCTTTTTGTGTTTTTCTTTTGGCATAAAGTTTAATTAAATCATATGCCAGCTCTTTTACTTTTTTCTTTGCCTTTTGCTTAAGTTGAGCCCAGGCATTACTTCCTAATTTATTTATTTTAGGAATTGAACTTTCGCTACCACTAAACTTTGCAATTTTATGCAAAGAATGTATGCTCACATACAAAATGTCATTGTCTTTATAAATAAGGCGTATGGCCTCTTGTTGTTTTCCGTTTACATCTATTTTTTCTAATCCTGCAAACTTTCCTACTCCATGGTCTATGTGCGAAACATAATCGCCCGGGCTTAATCCGTGTAGCTCTTTTAAAGTTAAAGCTTCTTTATTTTTTTTAAATGAATTTTTTAGCTTGTATTTGTAGTAGCGGTTAAATATTTGATGATCTGTATAAAAAGCAAGTTTTAAATCTTTGTCAATAAATCCTTCTTTCAGAGAAAGC
>CAIMMJ010000383.1 GCA_903842515.1 uncultured Bacteroidota bacterium
AAAGCAGAAAAAGTTGTTTCTTTTCCAAATAAGAAAAACGAAGAGTACAAATATTGCGATGTAGAAAAAGTTTGGAATCAGGGTTTTTTAAATGATTCACATTATTCTTCGGAAGCGCTAAATACGTTAATTGAAAACACAAAAAGCAACTATTTAATTTCTAATGAATCAGTTTTATTTGTTGTTGTAAACGGTAGCCTCAGATTTGATTTATCCAGTAACATTGAACATGCTGCTTTTGAATTTTTAGACTTTAACGCAGCGCTGCAAAAATATCCTAAACAAATTGAAACACATTTTGGAAAGATTGCTAATGCAGATTCCGACCCCTTAGTTGCATTAAATACCTCAAATTTTGCAGAAGGATTGTTCTTAAAAATCAAAAAGAATTCAATTGTTCAAGGTTCAATTACCCTACTAAACATTAGCATTTCTTCTCAGCCAATTAGTTACAATAGTCGCCAGTTAATTTTAATAGAAGAAAACGCAGGGCTTACCATAAACGAACTTTTTGTTTCAGATGAAGCAACACAATCATTTGCCAACAGCGTTACTGAAGTTTTTGTTGAGCAAAATGCCAAAGTAAATTTTATACGATTACAAGACGAAAAAACCAATAGTAATTTATTTTGCAATTTGTGGGTTACAACAAAAAAGGACAGTGTTTTTTCTGACCATTTATTTACTTTCTCGGGAAGCGTTGTAAGAAACAACACTACTGTTATATTAAGCGATTCTAATACAGAAGCCCATTTAAATGGATTGTATTTATTGCAGAAAAACCAGCTTGTAGACAACCATACTTTGGTAGATCATCAAATGCCAAATTGCTACAGCAACGAGCTTTACAAAGGAGTAATGGACGATAAATCAACAGCGGTGTTTAACGGGAAAATTTTTGTTAGAAAAGATGCTCAAAAAACTAATGCTTACCAAAGCAATAGAAATATTTTATTGTCGCCCAACGCAACCATCAATACAAAGCCGCAATTAGAAATTTATGCCGACGATGTAAAATGTAGCCACGGAACATCCACGGGTAAATTAGACGATACTGCATTGTTTTATTTAAAAAGCAGAGGAATAGGTTTTGAGAATGCACAAAAACTTTTATTGCAGGCATTTGTTTCAGAAGTATATGAAAAGCTTCCCAATCAAGAATTTAAAAGTATCATACAAAATAGAATAGAGCAGCGGTTTAGCTAAAATGCAAAATATAGAAAGTAGTAAAAAGGTTTTTGAGTTTGATGTAGAAAAAATCAGAAATGATTTTCCTATTCTCGAAAGAGAAGTAAACAATAAAAAACTTGTATATTTAGACAATGCAGCAACTGTTCAAAAACCTCAAGCTGTTATTGATGCAATTTCCAATTATTATAAACTATACAATAGCAATGTTCACAGAGGAGTGCACACATTGTCGCAGGAAGCATCGCACCATTACGAGCAAGCAAGAATAAAAGCAGCTGCATTTATTGGGGCTAAAAGTGCTCAAGAAATAATTTTCACCAAAGGAACTACCGATGGAATAAATTTAGTAGCTCAGTCGTTTGTAAAACCAAGATTGCAAAAAGGTAACGAGATAGTATTGACGATGATGGAACATCACAGCAATATTATTCCATGGCAAATGATAGCCCAAGAAAAAGATGCCGTTTTAAAGATTGCGCCAATTTCTGAAAGTGGAGAGTTGGTGATGGATGAATTTGAAAAACTTATTTCTAAGCAAACAAAAATCATTGCGGTTACCCATGTTTCCAACACCATGGGAACAATTAACAATGTATCTAAAATTATAGAAATTGCCAAGCAAAATAGCATTCCAGTTTTGATAGATGGTGCACAAAGTGCTCCTCACATGCAGGTGGATGTTGCAAGTATGGATTGCGATTTTTACGTATTTAGCGGACACAAAGTATACGGCCCTACAGGCATTGGTGTTTTGTATGCAAAAGAAGAACATATAAATTCTATGCAACCCTACCAAGGTGGTGGCGGAATAATAAGCACGGTTACTTTTAACAAAACCACCTATGTGCAAGGTCCATTAAAGTTTGAAGCAGGAACTCCCAACATAGAAGGGGCAATTGGTTTGGCAGCGGCATTCGATTACTGCAATAGCGTTGGCATGGAAACAATTTTTGAACACGAAACCATGCTATTAAAGTATGCTAATTCACAATTTAAAAATTTTCCTCAAGTAAAAATTATAGGCACAACAGAGCACAAAGCAGGAGTAATTTCTTTTGCCCTAGAAAATATTCACCCATTTGATATAGGAACATTATTGGATAAATTTGGAATTGCCGTAAGAACCGGTCATCACTGCACACAGCCCTTGATGAACTTTTTTAATGTTCCCGGAACCACCAGAATGTCATTTGGAATTTACAACACTACACAAGAAATAGATTACTTTTTTGGTGCCTTAGAAAAAGTGTTGAGGATGTTGAGTTAAGAGTTTATTTTAAAATCACTCTTCCTTGAAATTGAGATAATTTTCCTTTTGTCTCGTTCAACTCAACAATCGTTTTAATCACCTGATTTAATTCATCTGGATCACTAATCTCTTTTAATTTTTCCTGTAATTTTTTAATCATAGATATAACAAGCTTAATTTTAAGCGATGTAACAGCACTTAAATACGTTTGCATTAATAAGTCTTCTTCGCTCTGCACAAAAATATTGTGTTTTTCTCCCCAGTGTTTGCTCAGTGTATAAGGCTCAGATACTAGGTCAATTGCTGTTTTTTGAATGTCGGAATCTTGGTGACTTAAAAAATGTTGCTGGGTAACAGAAATGTTTTGATTTATTAAATTTTGATATTCGGTAAAAATTTTATTGTAAATAGAATTGGAAAAGGAAATTAGTTCTACGGTAATTTCTTCAATTAGCACTGCGCCCAAAGTAAAAGCCTGCTCTTCTGATGATTCATTAACCGAAACATGAATTATTTTATCGCCGTAATTTAAAAGTATTCTTATTAAATCTCTTTCTTGATGTTCTGTTTCAGAAAAAGGAGCAGAAACATTATTTTCTTCATTTTCTAATTTTTTTTCTAGTGTTTCGCCAATGTCTTGTGCGCTAGTAGTTTCAGAATTGTTTAAAGCTGCTTTATCTCTTTTGCCCCTTAACTGCTTGTTTAGTTCAAATAGCAGAGTTTGCTCCTCAATCTTCATCAAACGGCTACATTCTTGAATATACATGGACCTAATAATGGAATCAGGAATTAATGCAATAGAATCTACCATTTCTTTAATTAAGCCAGCTTTTTTTATGGGGTCGTTGCTAACACCCTCTAGCAGTAATTGAGTTTTAAATCGAATAAAATCTACCGTGTTTGCGGAGATAAATTCTTTAAGGGATGTAGATGAATTCTTTTTTGAAAAACTATCGGGATCTTCTCCGTCAGGAAACAAGAGAACTTTAACATTCATTCCTTCTTCTAAAACTAAATCTATTCCTCTAAAGGATGCCTTTATTCCGGCAGCATCTCCGTCGTATAGAATAGTAATGTTTTTAGAAAATCTTCTTATTAATCGTATTTGCTCTACTGTTAGAGATGTTCCTGAGGAAGCAACAACATTTGTTATTCCTGACAGATGCAAAGAAATTACATCAGTATAACCTTCTACCAAAAAACAATTATCCTGGGCAATAATATCTTTTTTGGCCTGAAAAAAACCATATAAAATATTGCTTTTATGATACACTTCTGTTTCCGGAGAATTAAGGTATTTTGCAACATTTTTTTCTTTTGATAATGTTCTGCCTCCAAAGCCAACCACCCTCCCGGATATGTTATGAATAGGAAACATTACTCTACCTGCAAAACGGTCAAAAAAACGTCCCTCCTTTTCTATAACCATACCTGATTTTACAGAAAACTCATCGGCAAATCCATTTTTTCTGGCCTCGCTAATAAATGCTTGAGAAGATTCTAAGGAATATCCCAATTGAAATTTTTCGATAATTGCATCTGTAAAACCTCTCTCGTAAAAGTAGCTTAAACCTATTGCTTTTCCTTGTTCAGAATTTATTAGTTGCTCACTAAAAGTTTTTTGTGCAAACAACAGTACAGAAAAGATACTTTCTCTGTCGTTGTTTCTCTCAATTTGTTCTGCTGATTGTTCTTCTTCTTTTACCTCTATGTTAAATTTTTTTGCCAGGTATTTTATAGAATCTACAAAGCTCAAACTTTCGTGGTCCATTATAAATTGAACAGAATTGCCCCCTTTCCCACATCCAAAACACTTGTAAATTCCTTTTGCCGGAGAAACAGTAAACGATGGAGTTCGTTCGGAATGAAAAGGACATAAGCCCAGCATGTTTACGCCTCTTTTTTTGAGCGAAACATAATCTCCAACTACTTCTTCTATTTTGGAAACTTCTATTACTTTGTCAACCGTTTCTTTGGGTATCAATTGTTTTATCTATTTAGCAGGTCAAAGTTAATTTAATAGAATCCATTATTTTAAATTGTTCAAAAATTTGGCTTCTAATTATAAATAAAAGAAATAAATTTGAAACTACATAAAACTTCTAATTTGAATCTTTTTTTCTCAGAAAATTTATTGCCTTTTGATGGAGTGGCAGAGTATTTTCCTGATTTTATTAGCTTGGCCTCCTCCAGCTTTTATTTTCAAAAATTAGAGGGCAATATTAATTGGCAGCACGATGTGGTAAAGCTATTTGGCAAAGAAATTACAACCAACAGAAAAACCGCTTGGTACGGTTCCAAAAGTTTTGAATACACCTACTCCAACAAAACAAAAATTGCTATTCCTTGGAACAAAGAATTGATAGACCTAAAAACTATAATTGAAAAACAATGCCAAGAAGAGTTTAACTCCTGTTTGTTAAACTTATACCACAATGGAAACGAAGGTATGGCCTGGCATTCCGATGATGAAAAAACAATACTTCCAAACTCAACCATTGCCTCGCTGAGTATTGGTGCGGAAAGAAGATTTTTATTTAAACACAAACACACACAACAAAAAATAGAATTAAACTTACAAAACGGAAGCCTGCTGTTGATGAAAGAAAACACTCAAAATAATTGGTGGCATAGTCTTCCCAAATCAGCAAAAATAAAAAGCCCAAGAATTAATTTAACGTTTAGGAAAATGATAGATTAATTAGACTTTCATCCAATTTATACATGCTGGTTTTTTGTGTGGTTAGAAAAGCCTCTTTAAATTAGTGCAAGAACGGAGATGCTTGGGTTGAAATGATAGCCAATTGCGATTTTTTAGATTAGGAAGTTGTAAGATCAATGGCTTTAAGAAATGTGTTTTATATCACTCCGCTGCGGAAGTCACAAAGAATACACAAAGCAACACAAAGGAGAAAAATGTAATTGGAGGCACAAACACTATTGCGTTTATGCTTGCGGCGGGTTGGGGTAAAAATGATGAAGTCAGGAAAAAGACTTTTTAAGTGCCCTTATTTGCTGTGCAAGCTTTTTTTACACCACTATTAAAATTACTTCTTTGCCGCTTCAAACTTTATGGCATTACTCACTTTTTCTTTGAGT
>CAIMMJ010000384.1 GCA_903842515.1 uncultured Bacteroidota bacterium
GCATAACCGGCATTGGTAGAACTAATGGCAATGGTGTTGTTATAAATTTCTAAATATGAAGATGAACTTATTCTTAACGCATAGGTTGCTCCTAAATCATTTCCGCTTCTGCTAATTTGATTGTGGTATATTTTAATCTTCTCGTTTGCCCAACCGCTAGAACTTATAATTTGAAAAGTGCCAGCTACCCTGTTGTCATAGAATTGCCCTCGGCTATGTGCTTGATACAAAACTCTAGATGTAAATATATTATTTCTAACCACAGATTGGGCCCCTCCATTCATAAAAAGTTGCTTTCCGCCTGTTTGAAATTCATTGTGTTCAATCAATACATTTCTGTGGATAATATTAGAAGTGCTTGATAAAGTTAAACCCTCATTTGCTCCTCGTAAATAACACTGTTTTACAACAAGTGCTGAATCTGGGCAACCTTGCATTAGATATTCTGTTGCACTTGAAGTGGAAGAACCATGCCCCCACAAAACACAATTTTCAAAATTGATGTATTTACCTCTATTAATAAATACTACAGCATTATTAAAAACATTTGGCAATTGACGAACGGTTAAACTTTTAAATGTTACATACTCTAAAAAATCTAGTCGCAAAGAATTTTGTTGGTCTGTTGTGGTAGAACCATTTATCAACACCAAATTACTGTCGGCAGTTTCGCCCATAAATGTAATTCTGTTGGTTGCAGATGCACCCGGTATGGCAGCAATCTGGAGGATTTCGTTGTAGCTTCCATTTCTAATAATAAAATTTGTTGGACCGTTTACGCCATTTAATACAACTTGAGCAACAGCAGAATTTATTGTTGTAAAATCAGGATTAGTTCCGCCAATGGTGTAGGTTCCAGACATTGGTTGTGCAAAAGCCAATACACCAATAAATAAAAAAATAAAGAGTATGTTTTTTTTCATAAAGCAAATTTAAGTTAATCACGAGAAATAAAAGAGAAAGGTTTACTTGATCAAAAAAAAGAAAATACAACAATTAATATTACTCCAACACAAAAAAGAAAAACACAACAGCGGCCCACTCTTTTTTAACTCCTTTTGCATAACCCAAAGTACTGTAATTACTGTTTTGAACAGTTCCATCTTCTTTAATATAGCCAATTGTTGCATAACTGCTATTTTGAACCCTTCCGTCCGGTTTAAAATAACCAACTGTGCTGTAGCTAGAGTTTTGTATAGTTCCATCAGATTTTATATATCCAATGGTAGAATAATTTTTATCCTGAATGGTTCCATTTTCTTTGATGTATCCAACTGTGCTGTAACTTGAATTTTGAATAGTTCCATCAGGTTTAATATAACCCTTGGTGCCATAATTATTATTTTTAATTGTTTGAGCAAACATGGAAAAAACTAGGCAATTAAAAATTACAAATGCTGGAATAAAAATTTTCATAAACTCAAATTTAGCATAAAGTTAATTACCAAAGTACTCCACAAAATTATTCTCTGTTTCAAACAATTTTATGGAATGCAATTTACACCCTAATTCATTGATTTCATTTGAAATTTCATTCCAAATTCCTATTGCCAAAACCTCTGTTGATGCCATTTTGCCTTGCATAAAATCTACTTCAAGATTTATGTTTCTATGGTCTAGTTTTTCAATAACTTTTTCTTTTATTATTTTACTGAGCAATTTTAAATCAACTAAAAATCCTGTTTCCGGATTTATTTCGCCTTTAACGGTTACAAACAAATCGTAATTGTGGCCGTGCCAATTTGGATTGGAACATTTGCCAAAAACTTCCATGTTTTTTTCGTTGCTCCATTCGGCTCTAAATAATTTATGAGCTGCATTAAAGTGCTCCTTTCTTGTGATATATATCATCTTATTTTTTTGTGTTAAATTTGAACATGCAAATACAAAGATTACTAATTATTTCGGCAGTAAAAGAAGAATTATCTCCACTGTTTAACTTTTTAAAATTACAACAAACAAACAACAATTTAGTTGAAATAGAATGGAACAATAAAAAAATATTTTTTGGGTTTACAGGTGTAGGAATGATAAATTCTGCTGTGTATACTTCTAAATTTATTTATGAAACAAATTGTGATTTTGCTTTGCAAGCTGGCATAGCTGGCTGTTTTAACTACGATAATAAACTAAGCGAAACAGTTGAAATAACTCATGAATTTATTTCGGAAATGTTTGCTCAAGATGGAGAAAAGAACATTGAAATGAAAAGTCTAAACTTAATAAAAGAAGATTCTAATTCGGTATATACATCTATGGGAATTGAAAATACATCTACCTTATTTCCCAATCTTCAAAAATGCAGAGGTATTACCGTAAACACTATACATGGAAATGAAACAAAAATTGAACAACTAAAAAAACGTTATTATCAGTTGTTTGGTTTATTGCCGCACAGCGAATCAATGGAAGGTGCAGCATTTTTTACTGCATGCAAAGCCAATCAGCTTCCATGTGCACAAATACGAAGTTTTTCTAATTATGTAGAAACCAGAAACCGCGAAAATTGGAAAATGATGGAGGCTATTGAAAACCTAAATAAAGAATTAATTGTTTGCATAGAAAATAACTTAAATTGAAAAAAATAATAAGCCTAGGTTACAGTCCTTGCCCCAACGATTGTTTTATTTTTGATGCAATTGCCAATAAAAAAATTGTTTCGGATACTATAGAGTTTGAAATTGTTTTGGAGGATGTAGAAACATTAAATAAGAGAGCTATAAGCGATACAAAAAAAAAACTAGACGTTAGTAAATTAAGTTTTGCTACCCTAATAAAATCTTCCAGTGTATACTCTCTTGCAGATTCAGGTGCTGCACTTGGAGAAAACTGTGGTCCTTTGCTTATTTGCAGAGCAAATCCCGAAGAACAATTAAATAAAATTAATGAACTGTCAATTGCCATTCCAGGTATAAATACCACAGCTAATTTGCTCCTAAAATTTGCTCTCCCTAATGCAAAAAATAAAGTGGAGTTGGTGTTTTCGGAAATTGAAAATTCAGTTTTAACCGGTAAAACAGAGTTAGGTTTAATCATTCACGAAAACCGATTTACTTATCACAAAAAAGGGCTAAAAAAGGTTATTGATTTAGGAGAATATTGGCAAGAAAAAACCAATATGCCTATTCCTTTAGGTGGCATTGGAATAAGTAATGCTTTAGAAGATTCAATAAAAATTGAGGTTCAAAGAATGATCAAAGAAAGTATAAAGTTTGCATTTAATAATCCGGAAAGTAGCAATAAATATGTGTTGGAGCACTCGCAAGAAATGGAAAAAGAGGTTATTGAACAACACATTAAGTTGTATGTAAACAACTACTCTGTTTCTTTGGGTGAGCAAGGAAAGAAAGCTGTTAACTATCTGTTTGAAACGGAAGGACTAAAGATGGGTGCTGATTTTATTATTTATTGATGTTTTTGATGGAGGAATTTGGTAACAAAATAATTGAGTGGTACAAAATACACAAAAGAGATTTGCCATGGCGAAACACCAATAATCCTTATTTTATATGGCTATCAGAAATAATTTTGCAACAAACAAGAGTAGACCAAGGAATGTCATATTATTTGAAATTTATAGAAGAGTTTCCAACGGTTAAAGAATTGGCGAATGCAGAGGATGAAAAAGTTTTGAGATTGTGGCAGGGATTGGGTTATTATTCTAGAGCAAGAAATTTACATTTTACTGCCAAGCTAATTGTTGAAAATTACAACGGAGTTTTTCCTGCAGATTTTCAAGAAATAAAAAAATTAAAGGGAGTAGGAGAGTACACCGCCGCCGCAATAGCATCGTTTGCCTTTAACCTTGCACATGCGGTTTTAGATGGAAATGTATTTAGAGTATTGTCTAGAATTTTTGGAATTGATCTACCAATTGATTCCACAAAAGGTAAAAAGCATTTTTTAGAGTTGTGCAACCAACTGTTGGATAAAAAAAATCCTGCTTTATTTAACCAAGCAATAATGGAATTTGGTGCTCTGCAATGTGTTCCAAAAAATCCTAATTGTTCAAGTTGTTTTTTTATCGGAAATTGCACAGCATTCTCAAAAAACAAAGTGTTTGAATTGCCCATTAAATCTAAAAGTTTGGTTAGAAAAAATAGGTATTTTAATTACTTAATTATCACACATCAACAAAATGTAATGATTAAAAAGAGGACAGAAAATGATATTTGGCAAAATTTATATGATTTTCCATTAATTGAAACCGAGAGTTCAACTGATTTTACTGAACTAAAGCAAAAAATAAAAAATCATGACTTGCTAAAAAACAAAAGCTGGACTTTGGAAAAAGTATCGCCATCGTTTAAGCACGTATTAAGTCACAGAGATATCTACACTAGCTTTTTTCATATAAAAATGGATGAACAACCTAGCATTAATGCCAATTATATTTTGTGCCAGGTGAGCGAATTAGATAATTATGGTATGCCAAGAGTAATAACTCGCTATTTAGATTTTAATTTGGCAGAGATTAACTAAGGATATTGTTTAGTATAGAAATATTAATTATCTAAAACCCAATCCTTGGCTAGTTAAAAAATCTTTTGTGACATCTGATACTTTTAAACTTGGCGAAACAAACTTGCCTCTACAAGAAAATATTCCTATTCCATTTTTTATGTTTCCATAAAGTGGTTTTTCTAAAAGCAAACCCGATGAAGGTCTGTTTACTTGCTGATAAAAATACAATTCGTCGCCTCCAGAAAACAAAGTATATTTTACACTATCTGCAGTTCTTGTAAAATTTCCATCGGGGAAATTGCTTGATTTAAGCGATTTTAAATAACTTATAAAATCTTCGCCATTGGTTTTGAGCACAAGCGGTTGTCCTGTTCCATTGGAGCTGGCAGCTGTTACTTCACCCAGATTCCAATCAACAGATTTTGTAACCGCAGCAGTGCTTCCTGTACCTTCTGAATAATAAAATGTGAGAATTATGTTGTACGTTTTTGCAAAGTTTGCAGGATTCCATTCTAGATTTATTGGAACATAGTTTCCATCAGTTCTTATAATACTGAAGGATGTACCTAAAAAATTTAGAGATACACGATCAATTAAATTTGTTTCTGCTGTTACTTCATTGCCAGATTTAATATTGGTTATTACCAATCTATACGTTAAAAATTCACCATTTTCTTTGGCTATTAACTTTTCTTTGGTGTAGTAAATAATGTTTTTTTCTTTCGAAAAAACACCCGAAGCTGCTCCCGGAAGAATTGTATCTCTTAGTGTTATTTCCTTGGTTTTTAATTTATTTTTAATCACTTCTAATTTCACTCGCAAATCGGCAGGATTGTAGTTAAATGAATCTGGAATTTGTGCGTAATCAAAATTGTTTCCTTCGCCTAAAAATGCTTTGTTAATTTTTATGTACTGAATAGAATCTGTTTGATTAAGCAAACCATAAACCACAGTTTGTTCTTTGTAAGGTTCATTAATATCAATTTTTGTTGAACAAGCGCTTGCCACCATTAAAATAATACTGGCAAAAATGCAAAACAGAGAATTAAATTTCATTCTTAAAAAATTTAGAAATGCAAAAATATCAAAATACTTGGTAGTACTCACATTATTGTTTTAGTTTTGTTTAATTTTGAGAAAATATGTCTGTTCACAAAGAAATAAAAAAGGTAACCACTCACACTCTTCAAGAAATGAAAAGTAGGGGAGAAAAAATTTCTATGCTCACTGCTTACGATTTTTCTATGGCAAAAATTATAGACGATGCAGGAATAGATGTGATTTTAGTGGGAGATAGCGCTTCAAATGTAATGGCCGGAAACGAAACTACCGTTACCATTACATTAGAACAAATGATTTTTCATGGAACTTGGGTGGTAAAAGCAGTAAACAGAGCGCTAGTGGTGGTTGACATGCCATTTGGCTCATACCAAGGAAACTCTAAAATTGCTCTGCAAAGTGCCATTAGATTAATGAAAGAAGCAGGTGCTCATGCCGTTAAAATGGAAGGTGGAAGTGAAATTTTAGAATCTGTAAAAAGATTGGTAGACAGTGGAATTCCGGTAATGGGACATTTGGGACTTACGCCACAATCTATTTATAAATTTGGAACATATACAGTAAGAGCAAAAAAAGAGGAAGAAGCAGATAAATTACGCAAGGATGCTATTCTTTTACAAGAGGCAGGTTGTTTTTCTATTGTGTTAGAAAAAATTCCATCTGCTTTGGCAACGGAGGTATCACAATCGTTAGATATTCCGGTAATTGGCATTGGGGCAGGAAGTGGCTGCGACGGACAAGTATTAGTCATGCATGATTTATTGGGAATAAACAACCAGTTTAATCCAAGATTCCTAAGAAAATACCTCAATTTGTACGACGACATAAAAGGTGCAGTAGAGTCTTACATAAAAGATGTGAAAAGTGTAGATTTTCCCAACGAAAACGAACAATATTAATTGATGGATATTTTATTTGAAGATAACCACATTATTGCCATCAATAAAAAGCCATCCGAAATTATTCAAGGCGATAAAACCGGTGATGTACCATTAAACGAAAAGGTAAAAGAGTACATCAAAAAAAAATACAACAAACCCGGAAATGTATATTTGGGCACTATTCATAGAATAGATAGGCCGGTAAGTGGAGTAATTTTATTTGGAAAAACCAGCAAGGCCACCAGTAGGCTTAGTGAAATGTTTAGCACCAAAGAAGTAAAAAAAACATATTGGGCGGTGGTTAAAAATAAACCCGAAAAGGAAGAAGGTACTTTGCTTGGTTTTCTTTTTAAAAACGAAAAACAAAATAAGTCTTATCAATCTTCAACGCCAAAAAAAGGTTATTTAGAATCAAGTTTAAATTACAAAATTATTGCCAGTTCTGATAATTATTACTTGCTAGAAGTTAATCCTCAAACAGGAAGGCATCATCAAATAAGAGTGCAGCTTTCTGCAATGGGTTGCCCAATAAAAGGCGATTTAAAATATGGATTTGATAGGTCAAATAAAAATGCTTCTATACATTTGCATGCCCGAAAAATAAATTTTATGCACCCTGTAACTAAAGAAAATATAGAAATTATTGCTAACCCTCCAAGTGATCCTATTTGGAACTATTTTTTAAACTTAAATTTATAATTAATGAATCCTATTGATTTTATTTTACACATCGACAAACATTTAGAATACATTGTTACTAACTACGAAACTACTACTTACTTTATTTTGTGTTTAATTGTGTTTTGCGAAACAGGATTGGTTGTTACACCGCTTCTTCCGGGAGATTCGCTGTTGTTTGCAGCAGGGGCAATTGTAGCTAAAGTGGGTGTATTAAACATTTGGCTATTAATTCCATTGTTAATTATTTCAGCCATTTTGGGCGACAACGTAAATTATTTTATTGGCAATTATGTGGGTCCTGCTGTTTTTGAGAAAAAGAAAATACCCTTGTTAAAAAGAGAATATTTAGAAAGAACACAAAAATTTTACGATCAACATGGAGGCAAAACCATCATCATGGCAAGATTTGTTCCAATCATCAGAACCTTTGCTCCATTTGTTGCCGGCGTTGGAAGCATGAAATATTCTAGATTCATTGGCTTTAGTGTTTTTGGTGGAATTTTGTGGGTAAATCTGTTAACTTTAGCAGGATATTATTTTGGGAATTTTGATGTAGTAAAAAACAATTTTGAATTGGTAGTTTTTGGGATCATTGGAATTTCTGTAATGCCCATGGTTTTTATGTACATCAAAAATAAATTTTTTACTCCAAACGTAAATGGCTAAAAGCTTGTTTGGGCTTATTGGAAAATCACTTTCTCATTCATTTTCTAAAGATTATTTTACAAATAAGTTTCTAGAAGAAGATATAAATGCAGAATACCTAAACTTTGAAATGCCTGATCTTGATGGATTCAAAGAATTTATATTAAAAAACAAATCTCTTTCAGGGTTAAATGTAACCATACCCTACAAAGAAGAAATAATAAAATATATAGATGAATTATCTGATGAGGCAACAAAAATTGGGGCAGTAAATTGTATTAAAATTGACAAACAGAAAAACAAAATTATTGGCTACAATACCGATGCTTATGGATTTTCGCAAAGCATAAAGCCTTTTTTAGAATCTGGACACACAAAGGCACTTATTTTAGGAAATGGTGGTGCTAGCAAAGCGGTAGAATATGTTCTAAAGAATTTAGGTATAGATTGTTTTTTTGCAGTAAGAGAAAAAAAACATGAACTCGATAATTTGTTTTTGTATGAGGAATTAACGATAGAAATGATACATCAAATTCCATTAATCGTAAATACTACTCCGTTAGGAACATTTCCAAATATAAATGAGATTCCTCCAATTCCAACATCCAGTATTGGGAGCAAACATTTTGTGATAGATTTAATTTATAATCCATCAGAAACATTGCTTTTAAAAACTTCCAAAAACCAAGGTGCATTAATCTTAAATGGATTAAGTATGCTAAAAATTCAGGCTGAAAAAAGCTGGGAGATATGGAATATATAATTTTGTAAACAACTATTTATCCTTCAGGTAAATTTCATCAACATCATCGTTGTCTGCCCCTAATTCCCGGTGTTCCTCTTGGTCTAAATTTATATTCATTATTATTGGCGGAGCAGCAGCTTGCATTATCCAAACATTGTTGTTTAAAAACACATATTTATTTCTCCAATTGTCCCAGTATAAATTATACTTAGGAAAATAAACCCATCTTCGGTGATACGAAAAATTTGGATTCCAATACGGATGAAAAACTTTAATTCTTTTGTGCGGCCTGTATCTGCTCTGTTTATAAACCACAACATGTTTGTATTTTGCGCCATGTTTTTTTGGATGATTTATTTTTTGAGCGTATAATCTACTTTGAATAAAAATTAAAAAAGATAGAATAAGGATTGGTACAATTATTTTTTTCATACATTTTTTAATCTATGACTAATAAAAAACAATTTAGTTTAACACCTTATCAATAAAAAACTAAATTCTCTTATATACTTCAAAAACAACTTTAAACTCTGTTCCAACCCCTACAGTGGATTCACAAAATAAACTGGCATTACATTTATCTGCTATTACCTTTGTTATATACAAACCTAAGCCTGTTGTAGTTTCATTTGCTGTAGGTTTATTACTTAGGCGCTGAAATTTTTTAAACAACAATGGAATTTCGTTTGCCGAAATACCAGGGCCTTGATCAATAAATACAACTTCAACTTTTGAATCATTTTCTATCAAGTTTATTTTTACTTCAATAATTTTGTTGTAGGGAGAAAATTTTATGGAGTTACTCATAAGATTGTCAAATATTCTATACATCCAATCTTCTCTGCAAAGTGTCATTACGCTATTATCAATATCCGTAATAAGCGTTAATTGTTTCTTCTTTAGCTCCATTGCAAATTGTGCCAAAGATTTACTAAGAACTTCTTTTAGTTCTAAAGCTTCAAAATCAATATTGTTTTGATTTTCTAGTGTGTTCAATTCTAATAATTCCGATATTAATACATCTCCATGAGAAATTGCCCTGTACAAATTTTCTACAATTTCTTTTTGACTTTTTGAAACACTTTCTTCCATTTCCAAAAGTTTAACCAAGCCTTTTATTTGAGAAATAGGTGTTCTTAAATCGTGTGCAACAATTCCCATCAATGCATCTTTTTCTCTGTTTATTTCTTTTAGTTCGTTGTTGGTATTTGTAATTTTTTCGTTGTCTTTTTTTGCCTTTTTAAAATAAAAAAACAACATCC
>CAIMMJ010000385.1 GCA_903842515.1 uncultured Bacteroidota bacterium
AGAACTACTAACCATAGGAGTAGGAATAACCGATATATGTATTGGAGATTCAACAGTTCTAACAGTAAATGCCACAGGAGGCACACCAAACTATACGTTTAACTGGTATCCAAATGGAATAACGCAAACACCACCATTACAAGGCACACCAATAACTGTTGACCCAAGCACCACCACCTATTATTTAGTGGATGTAACTGATTCAAGAAATTGTAAATCGCAAAAAGATACATTAAATGTAGTTGTACATCCATTGCCAACAGCAGCATTTGTGGTAGATAAACCAATAGGCTGCGAAGGAATGTGTGCCCAGTTTAGAGATATTTCATTAATCTCATCCACAACAAATGATGTGCTTACCAATTGGTATTGGTATTATGGCGACAATACATTTGAATCGGTATTTAATCCAAGTCACTGCTACGCCAATGCAGGTAGTTACGCGGTGCGAATGATCGTTCAAACCAATTACGGTTGCAAGGATACAGTAATAGTACCAAATGCAATATTAACTCATCCCAACCCAAATCCAGAGTTTTCTTACGGACCACAACCTACCACATTATTGGAACCAGAAATTAGTTTTTCTCCGGTGTTGGTAGAAGGCAATTTATACAAATGGGATTTTGGTGATGGAGCAAACTCCAACCAAATAAGTCCGGTACATTTGTATGGAGACACAGGCACCTATTGTGTAACACTTACTCAAACATCCATCAACGGATGTATAGACTCTACCATAAATTGTGTGAGAATAGACCCGGATGTAACTTTGTATGTTCCTAAAGCGTTTTCTCCAAACGGCGATGATATCAACGACAACTTTTACGCCATAGGACAATATGTGGCAGACTATTCAATAGAAGTTTATGACAGATGGGGAAAATCGGTATTTGCTGGTATAAAAATGGCTGACAAATGGGATGGAAAGTTAAATGGTAATGAACTGGCACAAGGAACTTATACATGGTATATAAAAGCTACAGATTCTTTAGGCAAGAAAATTAGAAAAACTGGAACAGTTACTTTGATTAGATAGTTATTTGAAAAAAATACTTCTAATTTCTGATACACATTCTGATTTAGATAATTTTATAATTAATCATTCAAAGGAGGTTGACGAAATTTGGCATGCAGGAGATATAGGAAATATTGAATGGATAGAGAATTTTTCAAAAATTTTAAATGGTAAAACCTTTAGGGCAGTTTATGGAAATATTGACGATACAGAAGTTCGAATGCTATTTCCTAAGGTCAACTCCTTTGAAACAGAGAAAGTAAAAGTTGTTATTCTTCATATTGCAGGAAGTTTTTCAAATTTAAATACTGAGGCCAAGCAGGCCATTGAGGTGCATAAACCCCAACTTTTTATATGCGGTCACTCTCATATTTTAAAAGTACAATATAATTCATCAAAAGGTTTTTTATTTATGAATCCTGGTGCTGCAGGAAACCATGGATTTCATAAAGTACGAACAATGCTAAAGTTTGAATTGGTAAATGGAGAAATAAAAAATTTGAATGTAATTGAAATAGCAAGAAACAAAATTCAAATAATTTAGAAACTGGTTTATAGTAAAGGAGTTGCAAAATTGTTTTTTTACATAAGAAGGTATAAGGGCCTCACAATTACTGTTAATACAATTTCAAAATTTTACTTGAAAAAAATCTTTAATAAAATTGTGCAAATTAAAATTTGGAAACGATACAATATTTATTTTTCTTTGCATTACTAATAATATAAAAATAAAAAAAAATGTCAGACATTACATCTAGAGTAAAAGCAATTATTGTTGATAAATTAGGAGTTGACGAAAAAGAAGTTACCCCTGAGGCAAGCTTTACAAACGATTTAGGAGCAGATTCTTTGGATACTGTAGAATTGATTATGGAATTTGAAAAAGAATTTGACATTGCTATTCCAGATGATCAAGCCGAAAACATCGGAACTGTTGGTCAAGCAATTAGCTACATTGAGGCGAACGTAAAATAATCCATAAAACGGATAGCTTCAATGGAATTAAAAAGAGTAGTAGTAACGGGACTTGGAGCACTTACTCCACTAGGAAATACAGTTAATGAATACTGGAACAACCTTGTGGCAGGAGTTTCTGGCGCCGCTGCTATTACTCATTTTGATGCTACAAAATTTAAAACCAAATTTGCTTGCGAAGTAAAAGGATTTGACGTAGGGCAATTTATAGAAAGAAAGGAGTCCAGAAAAATGGACAAATTTGCCCAGTATGCTTTAGTTGTTTCTGACCAAGCAATTGTTGACGCTGGTTTGCATGTTCCTTCGTTAAATCCAGATAGAGTAGGTGTAATATGGGGCTCAGGAATTGGTGGGCTAGATACTTTCCTACACGAATGTTCTGATTTTGCAAAAGGCGATGGAACGCCAAGGTTCAATCCGTTTTTTATTCCAAAGATGATTGCTGATATTGCTCCCGGGCTTATCAGTATTAAATATGGATTTAGAGGTCCAAATTTTACTACAGTTTCTGCTTGTGCATCCTCTACAAATGCATTAATTGATGCATTTAACTACATCAGATTAGGCAAAGCAGATGTTATGATTAGCGGTGGCTCTGAGGCGGCTGTAAACCAAGCCGGTATAGGTGGATTTAATGCACTGCAAGCCTTGTCTACCAGAAACGATTCCCCAGAAACAGCATCTCGTCCATTTGATTTAGACAGAGATGGATTTGTTTTAGGAGAAGGCGCAGGGGCAGTGGTTCTGGAAGAGTATAACCATGCCATTGCAAGAGGTGCAAAAATTTATGCAGAGTTTGCAGGTGGTGGAATGAGTGCCGATGCTTACCACATGACTGCTCCGCATCCTGATGGATTGGGGGCAACAAACGTTATGAAAAATGCACTGTCGGATGCAGAAATGTCAAAAAATGAAATTGATTACATCAATGTTCACGGAACATCTACGCCATTGGGAGACATAAGCGAAACAAAAGCAATTGTAAGTGTATTTGGTGAGGATGCTTATAAACTTAATATTTCTTCTACCAAATCTATGACAGGCCACTTGCTTGGAGCAGCAGGAATAATAGAGGCTATCGCTTCTGTATTGGCTGTTAAGAATGATATCGTTCCACCAACAATTAATCATTTTACCGACGATCCAACATTTGACCAACAATTAAATTTTACATTTAATAAGCCCCAATCAAAAGTAATTAATGCTGCACTCAGCAACACCTTTGGTTTTGGTGGTCACAATGCTTCTGTGATTTTTAAGAAACTGAAGTCATAACGTCATTTGTTTAATTTTTTATTTCCGATTTTATTTTACAAATCTTTTACTAAGGAAAAAAGGCTCTATTCGTTTCTGAAGAATTTATTGGGATTTTATCCAAATAATATAGAATACTACAAACAGGCTTTAAGGCATAAATCAGCTTCAAACGTTATTATTAAAGGAGTAAAAGATAGCAATGAACGTTTAGAATTTTTGGGCGATGCAATTCTTAGCACCGTAATAGCAAATTATCTTTACAGTAAATTCCCCTTAAAAGACGAAGGATTTTTGACCAAAATGAGGTCGAGAATTGTTAGTAGAGACAGTATAAATCGTTTATCAAAAAAACTTGGATTGCCTGAGTTTGTAGAAACAGTTAAGCACAACAACATAATTTCTAAATCTTACGAGGGAGATGCCCTAGAAGCTTTAATTGGCGCTGTTTTTATGGATTTTGGTTACAAAAAAACAGAACATTTTATTGTGAACAGGTTAGTAAATATCCATTTAAATATGGATGAAATAGAACATACAGAAATTGATTTTAAGAGTAGAGTGATAGAATACTCTCACAAGGAAAAAAAATCCTTTGAGTTTGTGGTAGACCAAGAAGGAGGGAAAGGGCATAGCGATTATTATAAAATTTCGCTGTTTATTGGCAGTGAAAAGGTTTCGGAAGGCATGGGAAAATCAAAAAAAAGTGCAGAACAACAAGCCAGCGAAAAATATTGCAAAGAGTTGATAATAATTTAATTATAAATAACATCAAGTTTACTTTCTTTTCGCTACAATTGTCGTTCAATAAAATTTGCTTAGCTTAGTGTTCTTATTACACAATGTCGAAAAAAATTAGTATCAAATGGGACGAAGAGTTTTATATTGCAGGAGTAATTTCTGCAGTAAGAGATTATAAACTCGTATTTGATATCAATACATTTTTTCAGCTCGATTTAAAACGAATAGATGACATTGAAATGATTGTTGAGGATTCTGCCACCACTGCTGGGCTATTTGAAGAAGCCGAAAAGGAAAATAAAAATGAACCAAGCAAACATTCGGCATTTCAGTTCTACGACGAAAATTCAAAAAAAGAATACAGTGTAATTTCTAATTCGGGTTCCAAAGGATTTTTGCTGGCAGACCAAAAAAAGTTCGACTATTTTTTTTTACTAAGGGTAGAATCTCACAAGAAAAAAGAGTTCGAAAAAATGATAAAATCGTTTGCAGAAATTGAAACGGTATCGGCAGCGGTTATATTTGAATTAAAGAATGTGCAATCGAAAATAAATTTATTTATTTAAAAAAATATAAAATGAAATCTTGGAGTAAAACAAAAATTGTTGCAACAATGGGTCCTGCAAGTTCAAGCAGAGAAGTGCTTGAGCAAATGATAGAAGCTGGATTAGATGTATGTAGAATTAATTCTTCGCACGGTGCTTACGACGATCATCAAAAAGTTATTGATAATATAAGACAAATAAACAAAGAAAAAAATACAAATATTGCCATATTAGTTGACTTGCAAGGTCCTAAACTTAGAATAGGAAATGTAGAGAATAATGCAGTAGAATTAATTAACGGTAGAGAGGTAACGTTTACTACTACAGAAGTATTGGGAACTGCAGAAAAGTTATTTATGACCTATCAGGAATTTCCTAAAGATGTAAAAATTGGTGATCATATTTTAATTGATGATGGAAAATTGAAGTTAACAGTTGTTGAAACTAATTACGAGGATACTGTAAAAGCAGTTGTTGTAAACGGTGGAACATTATCTTCAAAAAAAGGCGTTAATCTTCCAAATACAAGAATTTCATTGCCATCTTTAACAAAAAAAGATTTATTGGATTTAGAGTTTGCATTAAAAAACAATGTAGAATGGATAGGACTTTCCTTTGTTCGTACAGTTACTGACGTTATTGAATTAAAGGAGAAAATTAAAGCTGCTCATAAAACATGCAGGGTAATTGCAAAAATAGAAAAGCCCGAAGCAATAAGAGAAATTGATAATATTATTGACATGTCGGACGGCATAATGGTTGCCCGTGGCGACTTGGGAGTAGAAATGCCAATGGAAGAAGTTCCACTGATGCAAAAGATGATTGTAAATAAATCTATCGCTGCCTCCAAACCCGTAATTATTGCCACACAAATGATGGAAAGTATGATTACAAATTATGCTCCTACACGGGCCGAAGTAAATGATGTGGCAAACGCTGTAATTGATGGAGCTGATGCGGTGATGCTAAGCGGAGAAACTTCTGTAGGCAAATTTCCAGTAAGAGTAATAGAAAACATGCAAAGCATAATTTATGCAGTTGAAAAAAACAGTAATATTTATTTTAAAGAACATAGGCCAGTTGTAAAGAACCAAACATACATTTCAGATTCTATCTGTTACAATGCATGTGTAATGGCACAGCAAGTGGATGCGGCGGCAATAGTAACTATGACAAATTCTGGTTACACAGGATTTAAATTGGCAAGTCACAGGCCCAAAGCCAATATTTTTATTTTTACTGATAATTCTGCTTTATTAAACACCATGAGTTTAGTGTGGGGTGTTAGAGGTTATTACTACAATAATTATGTAAGTACAGACGAAACTATAAAAGAAATAAAAGAATTTTTAAAGAAGAATAATTTGGTGGGCACTGACGACTTAATTATAAATATAGCTAGTATTCCAATGGAGGAAAAGGGAAGGGCAAATATGCTTAAGTTGAGTTATATTTCTTAGTAACGAATGTTACCTTTTGAACTAAATATCAGAGATACGGAGAATATTATCTAGAAATTACAATCTTGCTTTTGAATGATGTGTTAAAAGCAATTGTTTCAACAAAGTAAATTCCATTGCCAAGGGTTTGCACAGAAATGAAATTTGAATTTTCCGAAAGTACTTTTTTACCGTCGATGGAGTAAACATTTACCAAAGGATTGTTGATTTTACTTTTTGGGAAATTAATAATAAAATACTCATTCGCCGGATTTGGATATATTGTTGGGCTTTCTATGTTTTGTTCGTTTATGAAATTTGGTTGAACACCATTGTATAACCAAATGTTATCGAGACTCAAGTAATTACCTTTTCTGTTTTTTGCAATGAATTTTAAAACTATTCCATTTTGCCCTGCAAATTGATTTAAGTTTATAGATTCTTCTCGCCAATCTGTTGTAATTGTTGGAAGATAATTATTGGTTGTGCCAGTAGATGTACTTAATGAATTTCCGCCTTTGTTGTAAATTTTATAATCAAAAGATTCTCCGCAATTGTTGCTCAATAAAACTTTTAATGAATCGGAGAGTTGGGTTGCACGGAGTTTGTAGGCTACAGAAAATTTAAAAGTTAAAGAATCTGAATTGCTAAAATTAAATACCGGACTTATAAGTTCATCTACGTTGTTAAAATCTATAGAAGAATTAAATGGCATTACTGCAGATACATTACTTCCTGCTAAACCTGCTGTAGAATCGGTTTTCCAGGTAGCATCATTATTTGGGTTTTTTATTATAAAATTTTGTGAAACATTTCCGTTTTCAAAATTCTCATAAAAAGGAAGATTGGCTTCAGGTATATAATTAAATCTACTTACTCTTCTGTTGTTTATAACGTCAGCCTCAATAACGTTAGAATTTAGAATTTCTGTTCTTACAAAAAATTCTGTTAATCCGGATTGGTTAAAAGAAAGTGGACTTAAATTAATTGTATCAATTTGACCCGAAATAAGTGAGGTATTTATAGTAATGTTTTGTTCAGTATTAGCAGCAATTTTAAAATAAACTTTTATTCCATTTATAATGCTGTCTCCATTATTTTTAATAATAATTTGAGGAGAAAAATTAGGTGTACACAAAATTCCATTTTCTTGAGGTAGAATAATTTTTTCTACTCTTAAATCAAACTTTTTAGATGCTGGTGGAACAGGAGCATTGTTGCTGGCTAAGTAATTATAAGCCGCCAATACATCAATCATCCCCATTCCATAAGTATTATCTTCGCCAGGTTCACCTAAATCTATTGCTGTATTATATAGGGCTAATTTTATTTCTTCGCCGGGTAAATATGGAAAGGCTTCTTTCAGCAACAATACAGCGCCTGCTACATGCGGCCCTGCCATTGATGTTCCAGAATAATTTGAATAGCTATTTGTGCCTACACAGGATCTTACATTTACACCCGGTGCAGAAACTTCGGGCTTAATTAAAATTGAACTTTCACCACCGCATACGCCAGGTCCACGGCTAGAGAAAGAGGCAATTGGATAATTTATATTATTGCCATCTAAAGCACCCACAGAAAAATTATTTACAATGGAATTGCTAATAAATGCAGGTCTCCCAACCGTTTGTGCTCCTGGGCCTTCGTTTCCGGCCGAAAAAATAGCAGCTATACCTGCGGCCTCAACCGCATTTAATAAATCAGAAACTACGCTTACACACAATGTATCGTCTTGTGGAGTTAAGGCAATTCCCCAAGAGTTGTTTATTGCATCGGGGATATCAGAAGTTGTAGCAGTATCACCGTCGGGGTTCATTGCCCATTCAAAAGAGGTCATAATAACGGTTATTGGCTTTACGTCGGCAAGGTCTTGAACAATAGGATCGGCGGCAATAAAATAAGAATTAAAAGCAACTCCAATGGTATCGTTTGTATTTTGCTGCAATCCTAATACTGTGCCTATGGTGTGTGTGCCATGGCTGTTGCTTTTATCAGAGGGATATTGGCTATCAAAAGGAAACCATGTTTGAGAGTACGAAAAATAATTTGCTAAAAATCTATTTCCAATAGCCGGATGAGTTGGCCAAACTCCTGTATCTACACTGTATAAAATTCTACTTTGACCTGTATAACCCATTGCCCAAAGTGCAGGTGCTTTTATTGCAACAAGTCCTTGTTCTTTGCCGCCTGGGCTAGCCATTGTTTGTGTTTCTTCTACAATTGTTTGTTCAGCAATAACCTGCTTTTCAGAAGTAAGTTCAACGTGTTCAATTTCTCTAAAATTTAAAAGGTCATCAATAAGTTGAGGATTAATTTTGCAATAGATAGCATTGCAAATCCAAAAGGGCTTAATAGAATCAATTGCATTGTTGGAGGTTCTCATGGTTTGCAAGAGAAACGAGTAAACATTTTTTTGAGATTCAAAGGCAGTTTTCTGAAGCAACTTTAGTGTGATTTTTGCTCTTGAATCAGTATCTGTTTTTTTTATTCTAAACTGATTTTGCAATGAATCTAAGTTGCATTTGCTTTTAAAAACAATTAATATATTAAGATTAAAGTTTGCTGAGTTAATGGAGTCTCTGAGTGGTTTAGATAGCCATGATTCTTGAGAGAATACCAAAGAAGATGAAAATAAAAAGAATGCAAATAGCGATTTTTTTAGCATAAATGTGTTTTATCTGGTTAGATACACGTGTCCATTTTTTAAATAGTTTTCGGATGAATTTCTATATTTGATAGTATAAGTAACAACAAAAGCATAACCGCCTTCTTTGTAATCTTTACCCTCCCAAAAATCATTTAAATTTGTTGATTGAAAAACTTGAGTTCCTATTCTATCAAATATTTTTAATTCGTAATTCATTATATTGCAAGGTCCAAACAGAGGCTGAAAAACATCATTTATATTGTCATCGTTTGGAGTAAAAGTATTGGCGAAATAAACACCGCAGGGCAAACAAATTTTTTCTTTTATGCTTATTGAATCACTTGTTTTGCACAATTCATTTTTTGCAATTGCATAATAGTTTCCTGGTTTAGAAATTAACTTAGAATAAAGTGTATCGTCATCATTCCACTTTAAACTTAGATAGTCTCCGGCTGCAAGCACTTCAATTTTATCTCCTTTGCAAATAATGGTATCGTTTCCAAGGTCTAATGTTGGGGCTTCAACAAACACTGCCTTGAGGGTATCACTAAAAAAGCAATCGTTTAAGTTGGATGTTAGAATATATGTTCCGGTTTCGGTGATGTTTTTAGTTGGTACTGTTTCTCCTGTATTCCAAAGCCATAAGGCATTTGGGTATTGAACTTGAACAAAAAATGAATCATTGTCACATTTTTTAATTGCACTAATACCAAAATCAAATTCCGGAACTGGTTTCACAAAAAGAGTGAGAGTATCTGAGCAAGAACCAATTTTTAATAAATATTTTGTAGTGTCTACAGCTACAGTTTGGTAGTTGTTTTCAACCTGAAGTAAATTTGGATTGTCAAGAATATACCATTCAGGAGCAACTGGTAAATTATAGGTTAAAATATTTACACTTTGACCTTTGCAAACGGAAGTATCGCGGAGTTCTGTGAATACATTTTTAAAAATTGGTTTAAGCGTATCATTCCCTGTCATACTATACGTTGCAAATGGTGAATAGATGTCAGGCAAAATTATTCCATTAGTAGTTTGCCAATAGTCAAACACATAACAAGGATCGTTGCTTATAGCCGAAATATTTGTTGTTAGTCCTCCAAAATATGAGCCTGTCCAAATGGTATCTGTAAACGTAATGTTATTATAAATTACAGTTGCGTTTGTATCTAAACTTTCTATAACTGTAAGGTTAAATGGACCTGAGATTTGCGGTGCATAGCAATCTACTAAAAGTGTATCAATAATTGTACACCTTGCAGAAATGGTATCTCTCATACGTTGGAGATTATTGTTCCATTGATTTATGTTTCCTCCCCATCGCTGAATATGACGTGGCATCTCAGGTGAAATTAAATTTACTAAACTATCTAGGTGATGTATGGTTTTATCACAGTCCATTAAACTGTTGTTTAATTGAGAATATCTATTAATGTATTGCTGAAAAAAAGTTTGATTTTGCATCAATCTATTAAACATTTGAGTGTGTGCTATACTGCAACCTGCACCTGAAAACAAATTAGATACTTCGCAAGGATTTTCATTTGTTGTTCCGCCTATGCCTGTATATTGCGGCCCACCGCAACCCATAATGTTATCCTGATCCCATAAAGCATATCTCCATTTAACTGCCGGTGCTCCATTTGCATTCCACCAATGAGTATTCCAATTGAGCCAATCGTTGTTCATAATAAACGTATTGTAAATAAAATAGTCGATAAAACTAGAAATATCAAAACGTTGTGCAACATAATCGTAATTGGACTGAATGCTTAAACTGTTGTTGTTCATGTAGGTATTAAGTGCACACCAATCTGCATCACTGCCTGCATCTAAAATTGTACCTCCCCAAAATCTAATCATGTTTAAATTTTCTTCTTCAACGTTATAATAGAATTTTGCATAATCAGCATCTACTCTTTCTCTTATTTCATAAACTCCCCAATACTGTCCGTTTAAATACAATACACAGGGTTCATAACGCCTAAAATCTAAATTTAAGTTGTTTTTTTCTGCTAAAGTTTGAGCAAAAACATCGCGAAGATGTGTGCTAACCCAACCTGCATTTGTAGTGCCATAAGGATAATTGTCTGAAGCTCCTGTTTTTAAAATAACAACAGGGAATTTCTCTCTTGCAGAGGTAGAAAACAATGGATAGTCAATATCACCACCTCCACCATATTCATCTTGGGCATGAAATCTCATTCCTTTGTTATCGGTATTATAATTCCATGAATCATTTCCATGAGGTCTCATGTCTCCGGTAGTTTCAAATTGAAAAACATTGTTTTTATCGAAATATTCAAAAGTTGTATTTATGCCCGGACCGCCTGGCCACTGGTTTAGTAGACCATTATAATCTCCTGTGCATGAAACTACAGCCATAGAATGAGTGGCATTAATTAAGTATGTGTTGGTTGATGTTTGGCTGGGTAAAATTGCACCGGAAACAGGAAAAGCTTTTGCTTTTACAACTGTAGTAACTGAAATGTTTATTGGATTATTGTTGTAAAGGGTAGATGTAGGTATTGGTTCTTGTCCGTTTGTTGTATATCTAATTTGAATATTGGGGTCAGTGTTTGTGATGGTGAGAGTTTGTGTTCCTGAATAAAACCCGGCAGTTAAACTAAAAACAGGAGAGGGTAAATAACCATTAAAAGCAGTTTGAGTATTGTTGCTGGCATTAGGAGTAGAAGTTGAAAATACAGACCAAGTTAAAGCTCCGTTTGTGCTTCTTCCTCTGCTGTGGCCATTAAGTGTAGAAAATGTAATTTGATACATGTCTATTACAACACCAGAAGGATCTGCAAAAACAACTTCTTCTTGTGAGGATTGATTAATTTTAAAGTTGGTATGTAGTGGTGTACCTGCAGTAATATCTCTGCCTGTTGCAAAAACAACTAAGAAACCATTAGCCGGAATAACAGTCCCCGCTGGTATTTGCCATTTTGTTGGATTACTAATATTATCGCTAAGGTAGTAGGTTCCAATATTTGTTGGAGTTGCTGCATTATTAAAGAGTTCAATCCAATCGGCATTGGTATCTCCCGAACCACCATTGTAACCGTTGTTGCTTGTAGAGAATTCGTTTATTACAACTTGAGAAAAAGCTGTGAAAGAGAAAATCATCAATAAAATACAAAGTAATTTTTTCACTTTTTTGGCAAGAGTAGTTGTAAAAATTAGTCCAAGTTAAAAAAAATAACGAAACGAACGTTAAATTAATGTTACTTAATTTCCCAAGTGTTTTTGCCTCTTAGCAGTTCGTCTAAATTTCCTTTGCCCTTGAGAGCTACAACATCATTTATTTGAAGTGTTAAATCGTCTTCGTAAGTTGATTTTTTGTTGGCATAAAAAATACCAAATGGCCTCGGGAATGCCTGCTCTTGTTCAGGATTATCAAACATTCTGGAAAGAATAGTTGCCTTAGTTAAATCTGATGAATTGTGAATAAATAAATCGTTAATAGAATTTTCTGAATTTTCTACTTCAACAATAACAGGATTTAATCCTTCGAGTTTAATTCCATATTTATTGTTTTCTCCAAAGAGCAGAGGTTTTCCTTCATCAAGGAACAAAGTGTTTTGTTTTTTTGAACCCTTTTCTGTAAAAACTTCAAAAGCGCCATCATTAAATACATTGCAGTTTTGATAAATTTCTACCAATGAACTTCCTTTGTGAGAGTTAGCTTTTTTTAAAATATCTCTCAGATGAACGGGGTCTCTATCCATACTTCGGGCAATGAACGTGGCGTTTGCACCCAACGCCAATGCTATTGGGTTAAAAGGATGATCTACAACACCAACAGGTGTGGATTTTGTAATTTGACCTTCGTGTGAGGTAGGAGAATATTGGCCTTTGGTTAATCCGTATATTTCGTTGTTAAATAATAGAATATTTACATCAATATTTCTTCTTAGCAAATGTATTAAATGATTTCCGCCAATGGATAAAGAATCACCATCACCCGTAACAATCCAAATGCTGAGGTCTGGTCTTGTAATTTTTAAACCACTTGCAATGGCAGTAGCTCTTCCATGTATACTGTGCATTCCATAGGTTTCCATGTAATAAGGGAAACGAGAGGAGCAACCAATACCTGAGATAAAAACTATTTTTTCTTTTGGGATTCCTAATTCAGGCAAAACTGTTTGTACTTGTTTTAGAATAGAATAATCGCCACAGCCGGGGCACCACCTTACTTCTTGGTCGGTTGCAAAATCTTTAGAAGTAAGGTTGTTTTCAGTTTTTATGTCTTGCATCAAAAAAATATTTGTTCAAAATTAACATATTAGCTTCACTAAACACATTCAATTACAAATGGTTTTTTAAAGTGTAATCTTTTGTTTTTTGTTTTTTACCGTCGTTGCTATAAAACTCCCATACACCAGCTTCTTTATTGTTTTCGAATTTCCCTTTGTAAAGAGTTTTTCCATTGGGATGAAAAACTTCAATATTGCCGTTTTTTACTCCTTTGGTGTAGTCGCACTTGCTCATAATATTTCCTTCGGCAGAGTAAGAAATCCAGGTGCCTTCTCTTAGTCCATTTTCTATTTCTCCTTCTGCTTTTAGTTTTCCATTAGAATAATATTCTGTGTAAGGACCATCCTTTACTGGCGTAACAGTATCAATTGTGGATGATGTTTTTTTGTCATCTGTTGGTGTTGAATTGTTTTTGCAAAAGCTAGCGCTTACAACAATTGAAAAACAAAAAAAATAGTTTATTATTTTCATATTATTTGGTTCTTTCGGTGGTAAACATAACTAAGTCAACTAAAGATTGATAGGCTGGAGGTCCTTTAAAGGGTTCTAAGCTTTGTAATGCAGAATCTCTAAATGCTAACATTTTGTTTGTAGAATAATTGATTCCCCC
>CAIMMJ010000386.1 GCA_903842515.1 uncultured Bacteroidota bacterium
ACAAGAGATGAAATTAAATTTACTTAAAATTTTAAATTAACAGATTGTTTTTTAAATTCGTTGTGAAATTAAAAAAGATAAACTCTAAAATAAATTTAAAAAATAATCAAACTCAAATTTAATAACTATAAAATGAAAACAATTAATTTAAAAATTTTTAAAGCATTTGTTATTACAATGGCTGGATGCTATTTTTCTTTTTCTGCTTTTGCACAAAACCAAGTTGCTACTCCAAGTGCTGCGCCGCAAGCTCCACAGCAAGCTGTACCACTAAAATCAGTTTCTACAAATTCTGCGGTAGCAATGCCATTAAACAACCAAGGGCCAAGCAAAGAAGACATGGAGCAGAGAAAAAAAATGTCTGAGTTAAACAAACAAATTCAAGAAGCAGAAAAAGCAGGAAATGGTTCAAGCCCCGAAATAATTGCAAAGAAAGATGAGTTAAAAAAAATGCAAGAGCAACTTAGAGCCAAAATGATGGCAGAAAACGAAAAAAGAAGGAAAGAAAACGAGGCTATTGCTGCAAAAAACAACGAAGCCAACCAAAAGATGAATCAATTAAAAAAAGAAATAAGTGAAGCAGAAACTGCGGGCAAAGGAGAAACGGCAGAGGTAGTTGCAAAAAAAGCTGAACTAAAAAAATTACAGGATGAGGCAGCAGAGAGGGAGGCAAAAATAAAAGCAGAGAGAGAGCAGATGTTTAAAAACCGACCACAACCAAGCCCAGAAGACATGGAAGCCAATAAAAAAATGGGGCAATTGAGCAAAGAAATAAGAGATGCCGAAAAAGATGGCAAAGGAGAAACACCAGAAGTTGTAGCAAAAAAAGCAGAACTAAAAAAAATGCAAGAAGCCCGAATGGCTAAAATGAAAGCAGAAAGAGAAAAAATGAAAGCAGATCAAGAGAAGGCAATTAAAGAAAAACAAACTTCTAGTCCTGTTCCTGTAAAAGAAGAAAAAAAAGAAGAGCCAAGTAAGAAATAACTTTAATTTTTTAGCCTATAAAGGTTCAATTTTTTATAAACAGATTAAATTTTAAAGAAGAAAATTATTAAATCTTCAAATCTTTAGTGCTAATAAATAATTTGTACTGTGATGTGTGTTTTCTTATACTTCGCCAATGTAAAATGCGTTAAATATAAAATGGCTTTTTTAATTTTTACTTTGGATATTTTTTTGAGTTATTAGATAATATAAACGATAATAAAATAAAGGATAACGTTTAGCAGATTGGCGCTGGGAGGGATTTTTAGCACAAAACTTGATTTGAAAAACTAATGTTTGATTAACCACAAAACTGTCGTTGGAACACGAAGCTCCGCCTTTTGGGTAGGTGCTGTAGTGCTTGTAGCCTGCACCTTGGTTCAGAATTATATCAATTCCTGTTCTTTACTCTGCGTTCGTGCTATTTTTCGTCAAGGAAGTCGGAAATAGTTACAATTGCTGTCTTACGAAATTTGGTCAGACTTAGTAAATCGTTATCTCCTGTCAATAAAAAATCTGCGTTTCCGTCCATTGACAATGACAACAAAAAATTATCTTTTGGATCCTTACAAACTTCTGTTTTGCTTGTAACTTCGATAAATTCAGCATATTCTTGAATTGTCTCTAAAATTTCCTCTATATCTGATGAAGAAAAGAAACGTCTAAATTTTGGTCTTTTTGCTACAGTTAAAAATTCTTCTAATAATTCCTGACTAAAAACTAAAACGCATTTTTTTGAAAAAATAATCTCGTCTAGTTTCGTTAAATTCTTTGTGATTAAAAAGCTAATCCAAATGTTAGTGTCAATTATAATTCGACTAACCTTATTTTTCATAACGCATTTGCCTAACCAGTTCTACTTCCTTGGTTATTTCGTCATATGTTGGTGCTGTTTTTGCTTTTAACCTAAGTTTTTTCAAAACGCTTGCAAATCCATTTTTTGAATTGTCTTGTATTGCAATAAGATTCATATCTGCCAAGTCTTTAAGAAGTCTTAGCGCTTTGGGATTTATTATGTCAACTCTCATAGTATTCATGTTACAAATTTAAATAATAAAAAGCAATTTTTATATTTATTTTCAATTTTGGGTAGTAAAAATGTGTTCTGTTTAACCAAACTAATGATTTGAAAAGTGTATTGAAATTTCAATAAAAGTGCTATATTTAATCTGTCACAGGCTATAGGTAATAACGTTTTGGGGGTGTGGCGTTCGGGCTTTGATTTGGAAGCTGGAACTGTCAACCTTACACAAAACTACTTATTGAAAGCGAAACTTGCAAACTTGCACGATTAAAGCCTGACGCCAACCCCTTGTTATCTGCTGCGGCTCTTCCCCCTTCAATATATTGTCAACATATACATTGAAGCTACTGGTTTATTGCATGTGTGATGGCCTAAAAATAAAAAAAGAAGGGGAGGAAATTTTTTTTCTTTGGGCAGAAAAAAACAAAAGCTCTTTTGCTTTTTTGGCGTATGGGTAAAAGGTTGAAAAAAATGCAAATGTGCTTTGTTTATGGGCTGGTTTGGTGTCTGTCGTCATTTGATTTTGGTTGTTTATTTTTTGGACTGCGTACATTATTTTGGAGGACTGCTTACATTACTTTGGTCGACTGCGTACATGGCTTTGGAGGACTGCGTACAAAACCTTGTTGATATTCGTACATGACTTTGGATTATGTTTGCATGACTCTGTATATGCTTACATGCCTTTGGATGTATGAGTAAATGCCTTTGGAGTTATGCGTACATGACTTTAAAGGTATGCATAAATTACTTTGGAGTTAGGTAAAGATACTTTTTGGTGTGCGTATATTGGTCTGTGGTACAATTATGGTTTTTTTAGTAGGTATATGTGGGTTTTGATGGGTTGATTTGTTAATTTTGCTCGGTTTAAATGCATATATATTATTGATATGGCAAACAATGCTTTGTATAACGACAATGTATGATGGAGATTATTTTAATTTTTTGATGTTAACTTGGAAAGGTAAAAAGAAATGTTAATATTTGAACAACCAAAATTCAAGGCAATGAAAACCAAAACATCTATATTAAGCCAAATCAAATACTTTATGGTTTGGGCATTTGTATTAAGCTTTAATTTTATTTTTTCACAAAATACTCGATGTGGTTTTGATGAAATTCTAGAGTATTATAATAACGCTGATTCTGCATTGGAAGGATAACATTTGTTGAACAAAAGATTATTGATAATGATTATATAGGAGCGTCTTATGAAAATGAGGCTATTGACCCACAGAATAATATAGAATGGAAACATAAATTTGCCAACGAAGAGATGATAAAATTTTATAGAGCAATTCAGGATTCCACCTTTACAGATACACCAAATTATAATCAAATTGTTAATTTATCGAAAGCAAATCCATACGATGTGGGAATGGGTAAATACACTGCTGTAAGTTTGTTTACTCAATATTTTATGCACCCTGCAACAACTGACAATTTAGAGTCCGATGGTTCTAATTACAAGATAGCTTACTATACAGAAGAACACCCTAAAAAAGTTCTAGTAAAGAATTATTTAAAATCTAACATTAAAATTGTTCCTAACCCAACAAGTACTAGTTTTAGTATCGTTGGAATAGAAACCGACAAAATCAAATCCATTAACATTTTTGATTTCTCAGGTAAATTTTTAAAATCTTTTTCAGAAAGTTTTTTAAAAAATCAAGTTTTTTCTGTTTCCGATTTAACTGCTGGAATATATTTTGTTGAAATTCTTTCCAATTCTAAAAATATTGAGCGAAAAAAACTAGTAATAGTATCAAAATAAGTTATTATTTTAAATTAAAAAAGAAATTTTACTTTTAATACTGCAAATAAATTTTTCTCTTGCAAAAGCCCAGCAAAATTTAGTTTACAACCATAGTTTTGAAATAAACGAATGGTATGTTAATGGCATGGTTCAAGAAGTTTCCTGTGATTATTTATGGGGCATAAGCAACACGCTTTATATGCCAGTTTATTACCCCATAACTTTAAGTTGGTTTGGTGCATCTATAGATTTATTGTCCGGATGTATAAATAGTTCCGCAATTAATACTTTTCCCCCAGATTCTGGTAGTAGAATAGCATATAGTACAGTTCCAAAAAATGTTTTTGGAACTCAAAGCCCAAGGACAGGCAAGAATTATTTACACCTTGCCTTTGCAACCAAATTTGGTATTAATGATTCAATAAAAGAATATGCAAGCAATGCTATAAATTTAGAGGCAAACAAAAGCTACTGTGTTGGTTTTTGGGCAAACCTAGCCGATAGTTCCAATATGCACTCATATGGTCCAGGAATTAAGTTTTTTGATCTTAACCCAGGTAATGCAGATACTTATAAGCACTTTTATGAACCTGATGTCTGGGGAGATTTTTTTTTAACAGACAGTGTAGATTGGAAAAAAGTTAGAGGTATTTATACTGCCACAGGTAATGAACAATATTTTGCAGTGGGCAACTTTTGGCCTAACTCGAATGAATATAACATAAGATATGGCCCTGGTTTTTTCCCAGGAACTGCATTTACATATTGGAGATCATCCATGTTTATTGATGATGTTTTTATAACAGAATTGGGCAACATAAGTGCTGGCAACAATAAAGATATTTGTTTAGGGGATAGCGTAACATTGGGTAGTGCAGAAATTTCTGGGGCAGATTATACGTGGTACCCTGCAGAAGGGTTGAGCAATATACATGCCGCACAGCCCAAGGCAGCCCCCAACACTACCACTACATACCACCTAATAATGGACCAATGCAGAATATTGTATGATAGTGTAACCGTAACTGTCCGCAACCCCAATGAGCTAGCAATTTTCCCAAAAGAAATAAGTGCTTGTAAAGGCACTTCTGTGACCATTGCTCCAATTAATACATACAATAACAGTGGTAGTACGCTATCCTTTATCCCTGCCAATAGTTTTACTAAAACTTACCCAGATTCCGCAATTTTTAATGCGGAACAAAACACAAACATTTTAGTTGTGCAGCAATTTAATGGCACTTGTGCTCAAGTGCAAAACAATATTAGTATAAATGCTAGCAATTGCAAAGATTCCCCAATTTGTGGTAGCTACGTAAATGAAAACAGCATTTTGCTTACCCCATTTCCTACAAAAGAACTCACCATTTATTCTTTGGCAGGAAGCATTATTTATTATGCAAGTAATTACAACAACGATTATAATTGTACAGATTTAAGCTCGGGCATATATCTACTTAAACAATCTTTTGTAGATGGTACAGAAAGAGTTTGTAAGCTGTGCTGGGTGAAGAGGTGAGGATTTAGTGTTAACCTGTCATTTCATTTATGGTGATGACACCAATTACTATTTGTAATATTATTTGTGTGTTGGCTAAAAATGGCTCTTTTGGTTTTGCTAAGGGAGGGAAAATGGGTAGGGCAAAAGCAAATGTGCCATTTGTGCGGCTGGTTAAAAAAATTTCGTGCGGTGGGTTTTTTTTATTTTCTCAGCAGCGTGGTTGTCTGCGTTGTTTCGTCTTGCCGTTGCAGGTAACGTATTTATATCCGGACCAATTACAAGGCGATAGAAAAGAGTTGGATTAGATTAACGTTTCATTATAATGATTATTCATAAATTATTTTTATATCAAACATACAAATAATAAAAACCATTTTTGATGATGGCAAATAAATTTTATTTGAGCATGGCTGCAAAAATATTGCACACAGCGCAAGTACAAATGCTAAATAAAAAAGCACAAAGTAAAACTACGTTGCTACAGTGAATTTATTTTATCGAAGTCACAGACTTCTTTTTATTGTTTCTTTAAGTTAGAAGACTTAAAGAAACGATGGCTGCCTTTCTTTTGTAGTCCTATTTTTTCACATTTGATAACTGTAAAATTATCTTGTTATGGAAAATATTTATTCATTAACATATAGTCAATATTGTTTGCTTGCGAATGACAACTTGTGCAAGAACTACCTTTTTTAGATGCAGCTTCTGCAACACCACCGTCAGCATTGATATAACCCCATACCCAACCTTTAGCATCTGCGTCTGCACTCCCTGTTTTTTTATATAGAATTGCATATCGTCCAAGAGTTGTTGAGTTGTCATATAACTCTTTAATGATTAATGAGCCTTCTGGAAATGTAGCACCCGTCATTACTTTTCCATTTGAGTCGAGTTTAGAAGCCGCAACAGAGTTATAACGTGTCCTTAAAAAAGGTTGTGGGTGTCCGCTACCAGAACTTTTATTTAATAAAGAAGTTGAATTCTTAAACCAAGTAAAACCACTTGTCGATTTAGCCATTTCGTATAGCTCTTTATCAGTTCCGGTTGCTTCTTTCTCCTTTTTACAGGAATTAATAGTCCATATACTAACAAGGCAAAAAATTATGACTGTAATTGTCTTTAATTTGTTTCTCATTTTATTAGATTTTTATTGTTTGATAATTATTCGCTTCCACATTATTTTTTAAATCTATATAAATTTTATTTCAAGTATGATAGATGTTTTTCTATTTCTTATTTCTGTCTAAACCTTCAATTTTTTCTGTCGGTTATTTTAGCGAATAGTTTGTTAGGGTTGCAGATAACAAAACACTATCCGTTATTCGTTGGTTTTAACAACTATATTTTTATTCTTTTGTTTTACGTTTTTTTTCTAGCCAACTGTCGGCCAATTCTAATTGCTTAAAAAAGCTTTCTCCAAATTTTCTAATGATGGGTTCTTTTAAAAATTTATAAACTTTTACGTCCAATTTATCTCCACATTTGCAGGCAGGTTTACAAACTTCCCATTCGTGATAATTTATTGCATCAAATTCTTTGTAATGGTTTACTCTTATGGGATAAAGATGGCACGAAATGGGTTTTCTAAAATCTACTTCACCGTCTAGCCAGGCTTTTTCTATTGCACATTTAGCGGTTTTGTTTTCATCAAAATACACATAAGCACAAGCACCCCTGTCGGGTAGGAGAGTAGTTACCAATTCATTGTCAATATCTAATACACTTGTTCCCTCTTCATTAACAGCGTTAATACCTTCTTGGCTCATGTAGGGCTTAATTTTTTCGAGATTTTTTTCTAACCATTTGGCTTCTTCTTCTTCCAGAGGTGCACCGGCATCGCCAGATACACAGCAAGCTCCCTTGCATGCACTTAAGTCGCAAACAAATTTTCTTTCAAAGATTAAATCGCTTACAAGTTTGTCGTCAATTGATATCATGACGCAATTTGATTAAAAAAAATTGAATCAAAAAAAATTATTTTACTCTTAGTGCTTTTCTTGAAATGGAGGCAGCACAGAACCAACCTGTTGCTTTTACATCAGAGTTTTTATTTACGTTTTCTATGTTGCTTGGAACATTTACCACGGGAGTTGCAAATAAACCGCCATTGTTCATTTGCGATTGTGCCTGATTTAAGAAAAACCAGGTGGCAATTCCTACAGAGTGACATTCTACCACTACTGAATCTCCAATTTGATAACGCTCAGGGCTCAAATTAAAAATGATGGGTGCAACAAACGTAACACCGTCAGAACCTGGCGCAAAAGCAGCGTCATAAGCCAAGTTCATATCACCAGGCTTATTAAAAAATTTACCGTTTTTAAATGTTTTAAACCAATAGCCATTTGTTTGTCCGGGTAAATCTTTTGCAACCATAGTTAAATTGTATCCTGCTTTTAATGTATCAGGTCCCCTAATTTCTTGTTCTACAAATTCGTATCCCAAAGAGTCTATTTTTGGCACGCTGTCCATTTTTGCAAAAGATTGAAATTCCTCGCCCTTGTATTTTATTTTTAAACTGTAAAATAAACCAGGAATTCCTAATGGAAATATAACTGAAGCTGTTGGTGTCCATTCATAATTTCCGTCGTTATCGGTATCAGAAAATATAAACTTTCTTCCCACAACATCTTCTATTGAAACCTCAGCTCCTAATGCCAATGGTGCAATTCCATTGTCTAAATACGATTTAGAAAGTCTTAGTTTTATGGTTTGCTTGGCAAGAGAATCATTTATAAAGGCATCAACTACCAATTGCGGTTTGCTTCCTTCTAGATCTACTTTAATAACATCTTCGCATGAAATAATAGTAATTGCAATTACTAAAATGAATGTATTTTTTAAA
>CAIMMJ010000387.1 GCA_903842515.1 uncultured Bacteroidota bacterium
CCGCTATATTGTACTAAGTAGGTGAACACAATAAAACCAAACTGTGTAAAGAAATGTAAAATCGCCTAAACCCTCTTCACTCTTGCCTCTTGCCTCTTGCCTTTTGCCTTGCCATAACGACAATTTTCACCGCCAACCTACTTATCTCTCAACTTTTCAAGAGATTTGTTTTTAACAAAATCTCTTAAAGAATGATAAGTCAATCCCACCAAAATTAATACTAAAAGCAATATTCAATTGTTCCAAAGTTCCCACTAACCAGCCAACAGTATCAGTGGTGGAAGATTCATAGTGATTAAACAAAATTGCAAATTTCCTTTCTAAATATGGTTTAACTTTTCCACAAATGAGGACAATTTTTAATAATAAGCCCATTGTCGGGACTGTTCCTTGATTACTAATTAAATCTAAGAAAACAAAGTGCTGTGGTGATGATTGGTTATTAACAACTAAAAAGTTTAATAAATTACTGCAAGTTCTTACCAATAACAAATCATTAATTTTTTGCTCATTGGCTTGAGGTAAAATATCTTGTAAATATTTATATAGTTTTTGGTTGAATTGTTTTTTTCCGTATTGCTTGTCCACAGAAGATATCAAATATTCATATAAATCATCTTTAAAATTACGAAAATTTTTCGCTTGTCCGCCATATTTTATGAACTGTTGGGCAGATTCATGATATGTATTCCCATGTTCAACTTTACCAATAAAATGTTTTAATGTGGTGTATAACTCACTGTCAGTTAACAATGTAGGATTATCTATAGGGCGTAAGATTCTATCGGCCTCGGCAGTTGAGGTGTTTTTCAACATCTGAATTCGCCGCACTTTATAAGTTACATATTGTGATAAATCAATTTCAAATTTTTTTTGTACCTGTGATTGAAAATGTCTAACAGTTTCTTTTTGTTCAATAGTAGAGTTGTCGTTCATTAAACAATGTTCATACAGATAAGGATAACGACGAATTAAGGTCATCAGTGGCTGATTATCTTGCCTCTTAGTTACAGGATGAGTCTCATTTACTACTTGAGTAAATCTCTGTAAAATTAAATACTGTTCGCTGCTGACAAACTGTTTGATTAATTCCCGTAAACGAGTGATTTCGCGGCAACGTAAATTGTTAATTTTATAAGTAGGAGGTATAGCATTAAATAAACTTATCAAATCGGCAATTGCACTATGTATCAGGGGGTTCATGTGCCAGTAGTTGATGAGAATATGGCAACACCGATTCAGGAAAAACTGAAATTCTTCAGATGCGTTCTTAGATGCGGTAATTTTGTCTAAAATTGAGATAATTTCTGGTTCAGGATAATTCGCTCTTTCAATAAATAATGCCCGGAATCTGTCCAATATTTGGTTGGGAGATTCTTTTCGCACTAAGTTTACTAAGTGTTGATAGATTAACTGTTCTTCATGGTAACAGTCATGATAATGGTGAGCATAGTCTAATTTTCGGCCAATTAGTTTCGCCGAATGTTCTTGGGGAACTGTTTTGTCTGAGTTAATATCAATTCTGTTTCTCACTTTTCATTACCTACAGCCTGGAATAAGTATATTTTTTATACGTTTTATTATAAATGGTAACAGTATAAACACGGTTTTAGAATTATTTTTTAATTTGTACAGGTCAGTCTAATGCTGCTGAGAACATTTTACCACATAATACAGGACTTCACTGAGAGCTAAACATGAGGCAGATATAAATTTTTACTACCTAATCTTAAATTTTTAATCAAGAAACATCAGTGACTATGATCACCAAAAAATAGTAATCCTAAAATTTGGTATAAATTGGAGAATTTTGTGTAAGTAGGTTGGCGTTGAAAATTGTCGTTATGGCAAGGCAAAAGGCAAGAGGCAAGAGTGAAGAGGGTTTGGGCGATTTTACTTTTCTTTACACAGATTGGTTTTATTGTGTTCACCTACTTATATGAATGTAAAAACGCAAGCTACTACCCTCTTAAGTATATTATTACTCATCCTTTGGTGGAGTGCTAATTGCTAAATAGGCAACTTTGGCAGCGGCTTGTTCAGCGGCTTTAATAGAACG
>CAIMMJ010000388.1 GCA_903842515.1 uncultured Bacteroidota bacterium
ATGCACAAACATTGCATACAACAATAGATATCGATTCGTTAATAAGCAAAATGACCATTGAGGAAAAGGCAGGACAAATGACTCAAATAGATTTAGGAGTAATTGCAGAGGGAGATATTTGTAAACTAAAAAATCCGCAAACCATAAATAGTAAAAAACTTTCCGATGCAATTTCAAACTATCACATTGGTTCAATTCTAAACGTAGGCTGTGGCAGTGGAACTATATCGTTGGAAAACTGGCACAACATAATTAATCTCATTCATTCCCAAAATAAGAAACTAAGCAGATTAAACATTCCAATAATTTACGGCATCGACGCCATACATGGAGCAAACTATACCATGGGAGCAACACTTTTTCCGCAACAAATTGGTCAGGCTGCAACATGGAACCCAGAATTGGTGAAAAAAGTTTACGAAACAACTGCTTACGAAACCAGAGCCAGCGGAATCCCTTGGAATTTTTCTCCCGTTCTGGACCTAGGCCGTCAACCACTTTGGTCTAGATTTTTTGAAACCTTTGGCGAAGACGTTTGCTTGGCTTCAGAAATGGCAAAAGCTTCAATAGATGGGCTGCAAGGAAAAAATGTAAACAATCCTTTTAAAGTTGCATCATGCATGAAGCATTTTTTGGGCTACAGCATGCCTCTAAGCGGAAAAGACAGAACACCGGCATGGATTTCGGACAGAGAATTAAGGGAATATTTTTTACCAACTTTTAATGAGGCAATTAAGCAAGGTGCAAAAACTGTAATGATTAATTCCGGAGAAATAAATGGTACACCCGTGCACATAAACTACGATATTTTAACCACACTATTAAGAAATGAACTGGGCTTTAAGGGAGTGGCTATAACTGATTGGGAAGACATCTATAAACTAGTAAACGTTCACAGGGTTGCACAAAATAAAAAAGAAGCAGTTAGGCTGGCCATACTTGCCGGCATTGATATGAGTATGACTCCAAACGATTTTGAGTTTACCAAACTTCTTATTGAATTAGTAAACGAAGGAAGTATTCCAATGTCTAGAATTGATGTATCTGTAAAAAGAATTTTGCAATTAAAATTAGAACTAGGATTGTTTGATAAAACTGTGTTTGATAAAAAACAATATCCATTATTTGGTTCAAAAGAACATGCCCAAATTAGTTATGAGGTGGCGGCAGAAAGTTTAACGCTTTTAAAAAACGATAAAAACATTTTGCCCCTGCAAAAAAACAAAGACAAATTGTTTGTTTGTGGTGCGGCTGCAAACAATTTAACTTCTTTAAACGGTGCTTGGACTCATACTTGGCAAGGAATAGACACAACTTATCAAACACCAAATAAACTTACCATTATACAAGCTATAAAAAGTATTTCTCCAAACAATGCAGAGTATATGCAATGCACCACAAACGATCAAATAATAAATATTGAAGAGTGTGTGGCAGAAGCAAAAAATGCAGATAAAATTATTATTTGCTTGGGAGAAACACCCTGCACCGAAATTCCAGGAAACATAGACAATCTAGAGTTACCAAAAGCACAAGAAACCTTGGTTTTAAAAATGTTGGAATTAAACAAACCAATAATTTTAGTGTGTTGTTTTAACAGACCTAGAATAATGAATAACTTTATATCAAAAGTAAATGCAATATTATATACATACTTACCGGGCAACGAAGGCGGAAGAGCCATTGCAGATTGTTTGTTTGGCACTATAAATCCAAGCGGAAAGCTACCCTTTACCTACCCTACCAACGTAAATTCTTTTGTGCATTACGACCATAAAACATCCGAAGATTTAAACACTGATTTTAGTATGTACGCTTACAATCCTCCCTTCGATTTTGGAACAGGACTTAGTTACTCAAAATTTTCATACAACAACTTTATGCTTTCTGATTCTTCTTTAAACAACAACGATTCCATAAAAATAAGTGTTACCGTTAAAAACGAAAGCACTGTTGCAGGAAAAGAAGTTGTTCAGGTATTCTACAAAGATTTGTTTGCTTCCATTACTCCCGCTGCAAAAAAATTAGTTGCATTTAAAAAGATAAGTCTTGAACCAAATGAAACAAAATCTGTTGAGTTTATATTAAACAAAGATGATTTTTCTTTTGTAGATAAAAATTTAAAAAGAGTAACAGAAGCGGGTGATTTTGAGATTATGATAAACAACAAAATAAAAACTTTACATGTCAATTAATAGATTTAATATACCAATCATTGTTGCTATAGTTTGCATTTTTCAGGCATGCAAACAATCTGAACCACCAGAAATTACAATTCCCGAAAGAAAGGGATCTTTGTATTTTTCGGGATACTATTTTAATTATAAAAACACACCAAACCCTGTTGGGCCGGGGCCAAACAGATTTAAAGGAACAACGGATTATGCGTGGGTAGATGCAAACGATAAATTACACTTAAAAATTGCAAAAAATCCAAGCAACAATTTTTGGTACTGTTCAGAAATTATTAGTGTAAAACAATTTGGTTACGGCACATACATAATGACCTGCGAAACAGACATCAGAAACTTTGATGCCAAAACAGTTTTTGGATGTTTTACTTGGGACGATTATTCGTTTCAAAAACAAGGAAACAGCGAAGTAGACATTGAATTTGCAAAATGGGGAAATGATGCCGATACATTGTTGGTTACATACAGCGCCCAACCTGTTATATTTAGCAATCCTGTAGCTTATAACGAACGAACACACAAACCTCTTATAGCCACTAAGTATATTAGCAAACCCATGACTTATATGATGAAATGGACGCCAGACAGCGTATTTTGGGAAAGCTACGAAGGAGAAACGTATCCGGGAACAAACAAAGTTTCTACTTGGAGTTTTAATAAAAATAACACTCCACGGCAGAAAATCGAGGGCGATAAAACCTCCGATTTTATTGTAATACCTGCACCCGGAGATTCTACAAACCTAAGATTTAACTTTTGGTTGCTTAATGGTCAAGCTCCCAACAATGCAAAAGACCATGAAATAGTTATTAAAAATTTTAAATACATTCCACTCTAAAAATTATTAACCCACAAAAACAAAGAACATGATTAAAAAATTACTTTCACTCTTTTTAGCGCTATTTTTAACAAGCGCTGTGTATTCTCAAACACAAAATGTAAACTTTCAAGTTGCAAATCCCGACTCAACTCCTGTTTATGTATTTGGAAGTTGGAGCGGTTGGAGCAATTGGCCAGGCGACCAAATGACCGACACCAATGGAGATGGTATTTTTGAGAAAACGTTAAACATTGCCTCAAACACGGCACACGAATATCTTTTTGTAAATGGTGTTGGCCCCACCAAGGAGACTCTAAATCCTGCCTGGCTTTGCACCAATGGAAATGGACAATACACCAATAGGGTGCTACCATTGGCAAATTCAGATACTACAGTTTGTGTAAATTGGTCTTCTTGCAGTGCATGCGGAACAATTGTAATACCTTATGTAAATGTAAAATTTCAAGTTCAAAACCCGCCTGCAACTCCGGTTAGAGTTTTTGGCAGTTGGAGCGGCTGGAGCAATTGGCCGGGAACATTAATGACATTTAATGCAAGTGATAATGCCTACGAAGCAACAATAAGTGTGCAGGGCGATTCCGCTGTTGAGTATTTATTTATTTCGGGTCCTGATACAACAAAAGAAGCATTAAATCCTGCTATGACATGCACCAACGGAAATGGACAATATACAAACAGAAAATCTTTGATAGGATTAAACGACACCACCATTTGCGCCAAATGGCAGTTATGCGATGCTTGTGAGCCACTTTTAACAAGTGAACAAATAAAAAGCACTGTTACAATTTCTCTCCATTTAAATGGAATAAATATAAATTCAACAGAAAACATTAAGTTTAATCAAGTAGAATTATTCGACGTTTTAGGAAGACGTATTTACTCTACAACTACTGCATTTAATTCAGGAAATAAAATTGATGTACCGCTGCAATACAATTCAGTTTACCTCATAAAATTAATATCAAACGAAACCAGTTTCACTTTTAAAGGAATGGTTACTAACTAAAACTCTGTTGTATTACTCCTAAATAAAAAAATCGCAGCTGTATTCTACACTGCGATTTTTTTTGTTTTTTTTAGTGTATGTTTAAATTTTTGATATTTTACAATACAAACCTACAAGATTTATTTTTAGAAATTGGAAACGGCTTTTCATTCGCTGCACGACAAAAAAGAATACACATCGAAGGTGATGAGTTTTTTTTGACATAGTTTTTTACAACCGTTTACTACAATGTTTTGTAATCATAGAAATTAAAACTACCAAACTCACACACCAAGATATTGGACAATTGCAGATCTATGTAAATTACCACAACAGAATTGAAAAACTACCAACAGAAAATCCTAGCATTGGTATCTTACTGTGTGCAAATAAAAACGCAGGTGCAGTAAAATTCACGCTACCCAAAAATTCAAAAAATATAAGTGCAAGTCACTACAAGTTATACCGTCCTACAGAACAACAATTATTAGAAGAGGGAAACAAAGAATTAGAGAAAATAGAAGAGGAAAAAGAGCAAGGTGGAATCTAACTAATTCTACTTTTTATATTTTCAACAATATTCATCATTCAAACCGCAAAGCCGCATCAATTTATTTGCAATAAATACTTATTGATAATTCAGTATTATCAAACAGCACCAATTTATATCCTTTGATATGGGTAAGGTAGGTAAGCAAAAATTCGCCGCGGCGAACAACAAACATTTTGTGTTTTTTTTCAGTTAATTTTTCGGGAAACTTCAAAACATTTCAATGCAATTTGATAAAATAGTAAGTTCAATTTGCTTTGGTTTATTCACATAAATCCAAAAGTATAATTTATGTTTTTATGAAAATGTTATATCAAAAAATACCTTACCCTCCTTACCTTTTATAATACTTTTCAACAATTTAAATATTTCTTTTCCTAAATCCCTATTTCTAATGGCATTGAAGCAGATAAATTTCTGTGCATAATCTATGGATAAAGGATGCACTATTTTGAGTAATTTTGCTTTTATTTAGCTATATAAAATAATTAATTTTCATTAATGTTACAAGTCACCAAACCAGTTATTAAACTAACCTTTTCTGGACACGAAACTTTCCACTGTAGGCACTTATGGCTGAAAAAATAAATTCTTAATATTATACATATGCAATCATTAAAATTAACAGGACAAGAGCAATATATTTTATTGCAAGCGTTAAAAAATTTTGAAGAGAAAGTTAACCAGTCAGCGTTTGCAATGAATTCAATTTTTACAAAAGAATTTATTCAAAATCATGTTGCAAATCTTGTGTCTAAAATAGAGCAAATGCAAAAAGAACCTCAAACTTCTTAAGTTCATTTTATTTAATTTAAATGAATACTGACACCTTTACAAATATTAGCAAAATAATAGAACGTGATAGTAAATCTACTACTTACAAATTTGCTTTATTAAGAGGTACAATTGACATTATTCAAGATAATTCTCCCTACATTAAAATTAGTGAAACTATAGTTGAAATTCCATTAGGATTATTGATTGAAAAATGGTTGATATATTATTATCCTATTTTAGATTCTAAAATTCTCATTCCACAAATCAATGGAGTAAATACTCAATTAGCTTTTCAAATCCAATTTCAAACCATCATTAATTACTATGGCAAAGTAGGTGGTTTATCCACTTTTTACAACGATTTAAGAATAAAAGGAATTAGCAAAGAAGTGAATATTCAATTCTACGATTTAATTAAAAATCTTAAATCCAACATAGTAAAAAATCCAATGTGTTACATTGGAAACTCTTTGAATAAAAGTCCTAACTCGATTTATAAATATCTAAATAATTCGACACTCAAAAATACAACTATTCAAAATGCTCAATGGCTTATTGATGGCTGTGGCACATTCACAATTCCTAAAGAATATTATAATGCATTTAAAATATTAGGTAGTTTTTTAGCTGGAACTGATAGCATACTCTTTAAGTGGGCAGAGTTTTCAGTAAATGCAAGTGGAAAGAAAATTACAACTGAAAAAATAATTAATGAAATTTTAAAAAGTCCCATTACCGAAAGAGACATTTCAAATTCAAAAAAGTTATACAAAAATGTATTGAAAAACATGGGAGAAATTACATGTGTTTGGAGCGGTAAACAAATTAAAAATTATGATATTGACCATGTTATTCCATTCTCTATTTTTAAGAATAATGACCTATGGAATTTGCTCCCAGCGCAGCCAGTAATAAACAATAAAAAAAGAGATAAAATTCCATCAATTGATATTTTGCATAAACGAAAAGATATCATTATTTACTATTGGGAATTGATTAATCAGTGTCATCAGGATACTTTTATAAATGAATTGCAAATTTCATTGTTAGGTAATCTTCCAAAAGATAATTGGAAGAATTCTGCATTCACTCAACTTTTAAATACTTCCAAGTATTTAATTAATACAAGGGGCTACGAAGAATGGAAAATTTAAAGTCTAATCCCAATAGCCACCTTACTGCGAAAGAGAGAGACTCAATATCATTTCCTTCAAAAGTATTATTAAATAAAAAATTATTTAATGGTTCTATTTTAGATTTTGGCTCTGGCTTTGGTAAAGATGTTGAATTGATCAAGGCTAAAGGATTTGATATTGTTGGATATGACCCATATTATTTACCAAATTTTCCTACAAAAAAATTTGATACAATTATTTGTTTTTATGTTTTAAATGTTTTGTTACCCGAAGAACAAGTGCAGGTGTTAATGGAAATTTCATCTTTATTGAATGAAAATGGCAAAGCATATTTTGCAGTTCGCAGAGATTTACAATATGAAGGCTACAGGATGCACACGTTGCATAAAAAACAAACTTATCAATGTAACATCAAGTTACCTTTCAAATCTATTTTCAAAAATGATAATTGTGAAATTTACGAATATCAACATTATACTTTTTTGAACAAAGGAAATCAAAAAGTAAGTCCTTTTTTTATAGAAAATGATGAAAGGAAATTGCTTTTTGAAAGTGCAACTGCATTTTCATTTTATGATAAATACCCAGTTAGTCTTGGGCATTCATTAGTAGTTCCCAAACGTCTTGTTGCAAATTATTTTGAGTTATCGCTTAAAGAGCAAACCGCTTGCTGGATTATGGTTAATAAAGTGAAACAAGAATTACAAAAATTACATAATCCCGATGGTTTTAATGTTGGAATAAATATTAATCAAGAAGCGGGTCAAACAATACCGCATTGCCACATTCATATTATACCAAAATATATAGGTGATGTAGAAATGCCAAGAGGCGGAGTGAGAGGAGTAATTCCTGAAAAGAAAAATTATTAAAAAGGAGAAATGGGCTCCAAATTTTCTTTTACTTTCCTTAGCAACGAATTTTTACTACGTGGCTTATTCATTCAGCATTTGCACTTGGGTGGAGTGCCATATTTTTTTAAATATGCTCAAATTAAATTTAGTTAGCATCATCAATATTGGTTTTTATTTTTTTGTATGTTTGATAAAAAATAAAACATCAACACTTTACAAGCCTGTACTAATCTAAACAAAATTTAGTTAAACGAATGATTGGTTCGTAAACATTTAAGTTATAAGCCATTTTAAACCGACAGAAAACAATCAGTTTAACCTAAATTTTTTGTAAATTTGAAAAGAATTTAAGATTTAAAATATGTTCAACACAATAGAAATAGACAGAAGTAATCTGACAATTATGGGGGTTAAGTTTTCAGACTTGAAAACACTAGAAAGCACAGCAAACGCCTTGGGGAGTAATATGTTTGAAGGTTTTAAACCGACATCAAAAGGTATTGAGATCATAAGGGACTATGTGACAGGAAAAATATCTCTAACAGAACTTGTGGCATTCGCCAAACAAAAAGCCTATGTCTAATTCCTACAAATACTTAGACCATGACTTCAAATACACAGAGCCGAAGACAGGACTTTTAAGGAACTTACAAGACATTACAGACCCAGATGTATTGCTCTTTGTTGAGAGTGGTGCAGTAACAAAACGACTTCAAGAACTTTACCAAAACCCAATAAAAGTCAAGAGCATTGACAGCATTTTTGAAATTCACAGACATTTATTTCAAGACATTTACATTTGGGCAGGCAAAAAGCGGACAGTTGAAATTAGCAAAGACGGCAAACAGTTCTTCCCTACTTCACACTTTGACAACGCATTCAGATACATTGACCAATTAATTGCTGAGTTCACGCAAATTCCAAAAGACGACAAAAAACTCTTAGCCTTAAAGTTGGCAGAAATTTTAGATAACGTCAACTATTTACACCCGTTCAGAGAAGGAAACGGACGAACACAAAGAGAGTTTTTACGACTGTTGGCTTTTGAAAAAGGGTTGACACTAAATCTCAACCCGCCAGACAACAAAAATGTTTACGAACAATATATGAAAGGCACAATTGAAAGTGACGTTAGGATTTTGACAAAATTGATTTTTGAACTAATTGGCACGAATGACAAATAGAAAAACGGCTTATAACAGGCGTTTGGCAAAAAGCGGGTTCAGTGCTTAAATGAAACTTTGTGCTTCGTATCAAGTTCATCGCTGGCAGACAGCTTAGTGCTTCGAAATCGCCAACTTCTTTTAGACGCAAACCGTTATCGGCAACCCATTTTGACAACATTGCAAAAAGAAATTATTAGTGACTAAACGACTTTTTATAATATTGACAATAACGCTACAACTGACCAACATATTTGGACAGGACTTGCAAACACAACTCAAAGAGAACGCTGTTAAAATTGATCATCTTGACAAGTTGGATAAATTAGTTTATGATAATCTAAAGGACTTTCACCTAATAATGATTGGAGAATTACACGGAACAAACGAGCCTGCAAACTTCCTCATTGGATTGACAGAATTGTTTGCAAATCAGGGAGACACCGTCCAAGTTGGTTTTGAAATTCCCAGCGAATTAATGACAGTTTACATTCACTTATTGACTGACAGCAGTGTTTATCAATCAGATTTTTTTTTAAACAGCTTCGAAGACGGGAGAGCATGTCTTGCTTGGGCAAACGCTATCACAAGACTGATAAGAAACTCAAGAGTTCAAATTTTCTTCTACGACATCTATAAAACAGAGAGCAGTGCTTTTCCCAATAGAGACAGCTTGATGTATTTAAAAATAAAAAGGAGAATAATTGAACATCCTAATTGGCGTACAATTACATTGAGTGGAAACGTTCATAATATGCGACTTAAGTATAAAGACAATCCGAAAGCAGCATATTATTTGTGTAACGACAAAGAACTTAACTTAACTGAAAAGATTTGCACCCTAAACCACTATTTCCAGAGTGGGACAATGCTTAACAACAATGGAAACGGTTTAGAACTTAGACAAGTCAATAATAATCCATCAGTATTTTCTGAAACATTTGACTTTGATAATTACCTATATTTATATCAGACACCAAATACATACAACGGAATTTTTTTTACGAAAGATATAACAGCTTCAAAATTGATAAACAAAAAATAGACGAATATGAAATGGGCGAAAGAAGGGCAGCCGATAACAGCACATTGGCAATAGGCGGGTTCGCCGCGGCGAATCGTCTACGCTTGACAGTTTTGTGCTAACCGAAAGTTCAGTTCTCCTTCGCCGCGGCGAACGAACTTTTGTGATGAAAATCGCCACCTTCGCCAAGTCGCAAACCGTTGTATCTAATTTTTAGAAAGTTGGTTTCTCATTTAAGGGGTTAAATGGTGTTTTTAAATTGTCTGTTGGTATACATGTAAAAATAAATGCATACAATTCTATTCAATATACTCCTGGACTTGGGCGATTTATCAATCAGAAAATAAGAAGTGGTGGATTTAAAACAAAAAAATGGGTTGATCAACAGTCTGACCTCCGATGGAAGGAACTTTATGATAGATCATTTTAAATACATGTCACCATATAACATTTGCAAAATAGCCGGTTTTAAAGTTACTTGTACGTTCATTTTTTAATCTTATCTTTGTTACAAGTTGCTAGGGTAAAGTTACAATCCGCCAACGCGGGCGGTCTCTTCGTCACCCTTTATAACCTTGCAATAAGCTACTTTAAATCAAAAGCACACAATGGATAAAAGAATTATTCTACATATTCCCCATTCTTCTGCAAATATACCTTTGTTAGATGGTTATCTTGTTGAACCTATCGCCCTTGAAAATGAGATTTTAAAATTAACAGATTGGTATACTGATGACCTTTTTTATTCTAATGAGGACGAAATGATAGTAGCTGAATTTTCCAGAATATTTTGTGATCCTGAGAGGTTTACAGATGATTCACAAGAAGTGATGGCAAAATATGGAATGGGTGTATTGTATGAAAAAAATGATAATGGCGAAGAAATAAGAAGAGTAACTCCAGAGCTTAGAGAAAAAGTATTAACATCATATTATTGGAAACACCACAATAAATTTAATGACGCTGTAAATAATCAGTTAAAAAATTATGGTAAAGTTACAATCATCGATTGTCATTCATATCCTAGCAAACCATTAAAAAGAGACCTTGATAAAAATCCCATACGACCTGATTTTAATATTGGAACAGATTCATTTCATACAACCCAAGAGTTAATAGACATATCGGTTTCATTTTTTAAACAAGCAGGTTATACCTTAGGCATTGATTGGCCTTATAAAGGTTCTATTGTGCCACTCGAACATTACCAAAAAAACAAAAATGTTTCCACCATCATGCTAGAAATTAATAGAGCACTTTATTTGAATGAGCCAACCAATCAAAAGTCTGAAACATATAATCAGATAAAACAAATTACTAGTGAATATATCAAAACAATTAAAAACAGCTTATAACAACATACTTGCGCTAACCATCGTTTCACCATCGTTTCTTTAAGTCTTCTTACTTAAAGAAATAATAAAAAGAAGTCTGTGACTTCGATAAACTAAATTACTTGTAGCCATCGTTTCTTTTAGTCCTCTTACTTAAAGAAATAATAAAATAAATTCCCGTTAGCTGCTAAGTTTTACTTCGTACATTTTTATTTTAGCATTTGCAATTGCGCTGTGTGCAATATTTTTGCAGCCATGGTCAAATAAAATTTAGTTACCGTCATCCATAATGGTTTTTATTTTTAAAATGTTTGATAAAAAAAATTTATGTACGGCTCTTACACTACTTATCTAATTTAATCTTGATTTTTTGTATTACCGTAATAGGGGTTTGTATCTATTAATGTTGCAGGCAATCTTTAAGACCCCTACTTTAAACAAACTAAGAATTAGATGGCAAAAGCAAGACTGTATACTGATGCTGAAATAATAAAAAAAAGAAGACCTAAGCCAACGCTTATAACAGCATTATTTACAAAACGGTTTCACAGCAGCACAGTATATGGCTTTAGATAGTTTGTTGGGGCATTCTGTAAACGAATATTTAAATCATCATTTCTTTAACCAATTAAGCAATCCCAAATTTTTTAAGTAGGGCCTTCAACGAACTTAATAGCTTAGAGCATTTTAAGAACAGAAATACAATAAAATCAATTATTCTATATTCCGATATGAAATAATTTATGTTATAATACTGGTAATTAGGAAACAAATCATTAATATTGCATATTCGAATATGGAATATAACCAATGAAAGAACAACAACAAACATTAAGTCAGCTGGATATAGTTATCCTACTAAAGATAATTGCTTTAGGTGATAAGCCATGGCTGCAAAGCAACTTGGCTGAATCATTACACATCAGCCAATCCGAAGTCAGTAAATCATTTACGCGTTCCAAATATGCTGGGCTTTTAGATGCCTCAGCTAAAAAAGTAAGTCGGCTTGCCTTAATGGAGTTATTACAATATGGGATTCGTTATGTTTTTCCGCAGCAACCAGGTGCTATTGTAAGAGGCATTGCCACTGCACATGCAGCGCCCCCGCTAAACATCATTATTAAAAGCGAAGAGCCTTATGTTTGGCCATCAGCCAAAGGTAATGTTAGAGGTCAATGTATTTTGCCCTTGTACCCATCGGTAATAGAAGCAGTTAAAAAAGACAATAAATTGTATGAATTACTGGCGCTAGTAGATGCCATAAGAGTTGGCAGAGCTAGAGAAAAAGAAATGGCTATCAAAGAATTAAAAAAACACCTAGTTGATGGAAAATAGAACCATAAATATTGCTGTAGTGGCCGAAGTAGCTAGAGCTTTAAAGGATTTAAAAGATCAAATGGTTTTTGTTGGCGGTGCTGTAGTAAGTTTATATACCGATGATCCGGCAGCGGATGAAATTAGACCAACAGCTGATATTGATATGACATTGAATGTGGTTAATTTAAGAAATTGGTCAGTATTACAAGAAAAATTAGCTTTCCTAGGTTTTCATCCAAATCCTTATGGACATGCCACTTGCAGTTATATGTTCAAAGATATTCCTGTTGACATTATGCCGGCAGAAGATGTTCCGCTGGGTCCGGCCAATAAATGGTATAAATTTGGCTTTGATAATTTATGGACGGTAAAAGCCAAAGAAGAAGAAATTAAAATATTACCTACACCCTGCTATTTAGCCACAAAATTTGAAGCATTTAACGGTAGAGGAAAAGATTATAGAACGAGTCATGATTTTGAAGATATTATTTACATCATAGATAACAGAACAAGCATTGTGGAAGAAGTAAAAAACACGCTTCCTGAAATTAAAAGCTATCTGCAATCGCAATTATTAAAATTGGAAAATAACTCTAATTACGATGAAATTTTATCAGCCCATATTCATCCCTTAATTATTGCAGACAGGGCACCAATTGTAAAGGAAAAAATCAATCAAATAGTAAGTTTGTAAAAAAGGGATTTAACGAACTCAATAGTCTATAGCATTTTTCATTCACCAACTCCGCTAACGCGTCACGCTTGTGGTAAATAAAAAAAACAAAAAAATGATTTGTTTTTTGAGTAGCTCCAAATAGCCATCGTTTCTTTAAGTCTTCTTACTTAAAGAAATAATAAAAAGAAGTCTGTGACTTCTATAAAATAAATTCCCTTAGCCGCGAAGTTAAACTTCGTGGCTTATTCATTTAGCATTTGCACTTGCGTTGTGTGCAATATTTTTGAAGCCATGCTCAAATAAAATTTATTTACCATCATCCATGATGGTTTTTATTTTTTTGTATGTTTGATAAAAAAATCATTTATTTATAATCCTTATAATTCAAGATTAATCTAATCCAAACCGTTTATATTGCCACGAAATTGGTAAGGATTTAAATAAGTAAGCTGTAATGCTATGACGACATACCGAAAACAAAATTGAAACATAATTTTAAGACAGTATAATGAAGAAATTAGCAATTGCAATATTTGGCTTGACAGTTTTCTTAACTGGTTGCAAATCAAGCAAAAAAAGTAGCGAAAATTTTATTCCTGATAATCTAACAGAGAAATTTTATTGGAGCCCAGCCGAAATTAGCGGTAGACACTTTGACAAGGCCGCCATGTACCTTCCCATTAGTTTAGACACGGTATCTGAATTACATTACTCCCAGTTCGACCTTGGCTCTGACTGGACTATTTTGTATCAAAATAATTTTAAAAGCATTACTGCCTATAACTATTTAAAATTTGACTCTTTATCTGATTCAAATCCAGAAAGACCTTTGTTTATGATTAAAGATGTGGATTTGAATATCGGAAAAATCAATTTCGGAAAACGCAATGTGCTGGGTCTTTACAATTACGGTGAGCCAATCATCAGAAAAAAGAATGCACCAGTTTCAGAAAATAGTATCGGAACAATTGGGGCAGATATTTTTCAAAATAAAATTGTGGTTATCAACTTCCCTAATCAAACAATTAGTGTTTTGGATACTACCAACAGTGCTTTGGAAAACTATTTTTCTTTTGAAAAATGCAAAATAGAAAATAAAAGAATTATGGTTCCGATAATTTTAAACGGAAAAACACACTTCTTTATGTATGATACAGGCTCAAGTTTATTTCCAATGATGACTTCTTTTAGTAATTGGAAAGAAATAACAAATCAAAAAATAAATGATACTTTGAGTGTCGCAAATTTCGGTAATCCTCTAATAATGTTTGGTTCAAACGCTTCAAAAGAAATTAATATTGGAAGGAATACACTAGCTGATTTCGTTGTTTACTATGCAAAAGATAATAATTTTGACAAAATGTTTGAGCAATTAAAATGTGACGGAATTATTGGAAATGCATTTTTCTTTAACAACACAATTTGTATTGACTTTAAAACAAAAAGGTTTGGAATTGCAAAATAAAGCACGAACCGCTAACAGCACATTGGCAATAGTAGGGTTAGCCACGGCTAATCGTCTACGCTTGACAGTTTTGTGGTTACAGAAAGTTCAGCTCTCCTTCGCCGCAGCGAACGAACTTTTGTGCTGAATGGCCCGCCCATCACCAATCTGCAAACCGTCACATGCAAGCATAGAGAACAATACAACAAACAATAGACAATGGAAATTTTAGAAATAGAAATACAGACAGATGACCTTTTAGAAACAGAAAACTTTTATTCAGGCGTTTTGGGTCTTCAGATGGCAAGCAAAGGACCAAACTCAATTTCATTTTTAGCTGGACAATCAACCTTGAATTTTATTAAATCAAATAAAGTAAATCCGAAATATCATTTTGCCTTTAATATTCCGCACAATAAACTTGAAGAAGCAATAATATGGGCAGCATCAAAACTTAACTTAATACAAATTTCCGACAATGGAATAGTCGCAAACTTTGAAAGTTGGAATGCAAGAGCAATTTATTTTTATGACAATAACAATAATATTTTAGAATTAATTGCACGTTTTGACCTTCACAATTTAACAGATAAACCTTTCGACATTTCATCCTTTCTATCTATAAGTGAAATCGGAATAGTAACGGATGAGCCGATTAAACTTGCAGACAAATTAATTGAGAATTATAGCTTAAACTACTTTTCAAAAGGTTCTAAAAGTGAAAGTTTTGTTACAATAGGTGACGACAATGGACTGTTTATTATTGTAAAAACAAACAGAAACTGGTTTCCTACAAAACAGAAATCTGAAAAACATTTTATAAGAATAAGAATATCGACTAACGGTTTAACAAAAGATATTACCCTGATTGAAGAGAATGTCAGCAGGTAACAGCACCTAAAATAAATTGGCGGTTCAGTGGTTTCAACTCCCGCTGCCTCAAGCGTCTCGCTTGTGGCAAATAAAAATTTCTCAAGTAGGTTCTAAAATTATGCAATGCAGCAGTGCATGGTAATAGTTCTAAAATGTTTATAACCTTCGCCCATCTATAATACGTTAGCAAAAATTCCTCTGCTACTGCAATCGTCTCCGCTTGATAATTTTGTGGTAGCCGAAAGTTCAGCTCTTCTTCGCCGCAGCGAACTAAATTTGTGCTATAAATCTCACCAATCGCCAATTTGAAAAACGTTAGTAGCAATTTACCTTAAGGCCATCGTTTCTTCAAGTCCTCTTAATTAAAGAAATAATAAAAAGAAGTCTGTGACTTCTACAAAATAAATTCCCGGTAGCTGCTAAGTTTAACCTCGTGGCTTTTTAATTCAGCATTTGCTTCAACATTTAAACAAAGACCTTTTGCAAGCCTTGAATGCTGATAAGTAAAACTCTCAATAAACATTGTGGAATATATTTTCCCTTTCTATCCTTTCTCTGGAGTTTTGCAAGGTTGAATGTAGAAAAAATCTAATAAAATCAATGGTTTCAGAGATAATATAACAGTAATTTAGTTGTGTGAAAATAAAAAACATCCCACAAATGAATTTTTCTGACTTCGCTGTATCTAAGCGTAAAATAGACTTGACATTTTTTGATAACATCAACAAAATCGTTGATTGGCAGAAAATA
>CAIMMJ010000389.1 GCA_903842515.1 uncultured Bacteroidota bacterium
GGTCTATCCAGTGTTTTTCATCGACTTTTGATAATATAACCGGCATACGTTTTTTTACATTGTGTATTCTTTCCATCAATGGATTTGCTGGGCAAGTAAGAATAGAAAATGTATCTCGGTGTTGGCCGCTAACTGGGTCTATCCATGAATCGTAAATGCAAGCCAAAGAAAAAAGTTCGTTGCTTTTTGTTTTAATAAAATATGGAATTTTTTCTTTGTTGTATTCTTGCCATTCGTAAAACCCTGTAATACCAAGAATGCACCTTTGTGTAGTGATGCTGTTTTTAAATGAAGGTTTTTCAAAAACAGTTTCACCCTTTGCATTTAATGTTTTAGCGCTTATTTGCTTAGCTGTGCTGCTGTCTTTTGCCCACGAAGGAATCAATCCCCACTCAAATAGAAAAAGTCCGTCGTGTTTAATTATGGGCAATTGTGGGTGAGCAAAGCCGCTCACAAAATAATAAGTAGGCAAAGAGTTTTGTGGTACAGTTTTTTCAAAATCAATCGGTAACACTTCTTTGTAGCGTTGTGCATATTTTGCAATTTTACTTTCTATGTAGGCAACATTGTAGCACATGATATTATTTTTCTATTGCTATTTGCAAATAAATTTCCAAAACCAAACTACATTCAATAAATCTCAATGCCATACTGATGCAAAAGTCCAGCAATATTGTTTGTAGAAAATTTTGCTTTTTTAATTTTATTTGTGTTGGGGTTAATAGAAAAATTAAATGCAGTTCTAAAATCGCATTGTTCTAAATTTGTTCTATCAAATTTTGCATCAAGGCAATCGCAATTGTCAAATTTAGAGGAGCTAAGTTCGCTCTCAGAAAAATCTACTTCTTGCAATTGCGAATTTTTAAAAATAGTTTTTTTAATTTTTGTTTTGTAAAACGAAGAGTGGTTTAAATTGCAGTTGTCGAAAGCAAATGAGAGGCCAAACTCAAGGCAGTTTTCGAAATGCAACCCCAACATTTTACAATCTTTAAAAACAGCTTCACATAATGCTGTATTTTTTAATTGTGCCAAACTTAAATTACAAGAAACAAATTCGCACTCTAAAAATTTGTAATTGGATAAATTGCAATTAGAAAAATCGCAGTTAGTAAACACACAACTTTCGTATTCTGCAAGAATCAATGAATCGGAAGAAAAAATTTGTTTACTAAACGTTTGCTGACTTATGTATTCCATAATTTATGTTAGGCAAAAAAGTAAACCAAAGATGGCATAAAAAAAGGTCGAAGAAAAATCTTCGACCTAAAATTTTTTAGTAGCGGAGACGGGAGTTGAACCCGTGACCTCAGGGTTATGAATCCTGCGCTCTAACCATCTGAGCTACCCCGCCATTTTGAGGGTGCAAATATAGAGGTATTTTTTATTTTGAAAATAAAAATATTGGGTTTAATGCAATTGTAGTTTTAATATACTTAAAATCAGCGCTAAATCACCTTTTTTAAGAGCCTTAACTGATGAGAATAACTTTTAGTTTCGGTATTAAATATGCCTTGATGGTCTAATTTATCAATCCTTACTCTGCCTGAAGCATGAATAATTTTAGACTCGCCAATAATTAGTCCCACATGAATTATAAACCCTTCTTCGTTGTCAAAAAAAGCCAAATCTCCGGGCTCTGCTTCTTCTACAAAGCTTAGTGTTTCTCCTATAAGAGCTTGGTCTTTGGCATCACGAGGCAAGTTTTTTCCGTGCAACTTAAACACCATTTGTGTAAGTCCGGAGCAATCTATGCCAAAAGGAGTTTTTCCGCCCCACAAATAGGGTGCATTCAAGTACAAATAAGATAAAGAAACTATGCTTTTGCGAAGGTTAATTTCTGGTTCAAAAATTCCCCCTTCAAAAATATAATTTTCGTTTTCTATGTTAAAGTTTTCACCGTCTATAAAAGGTATTACACTGCCAATTAGAATTGGAAAAAATTCGTTTCTGCGCTGGTGTTTTACTGTTTGAATTAAATCTCCTGCAAATGCAGGTGGAAAGGAACTGATTAATTCGTAGGTATTAAAAGAAATGTATTGAAATTGTTTGGAGCCAATCCAGCATAGATAACCGTCGGCAAAAATTCTAATTTTTACCCAATTGCCCGCCAATTCAAGAATTTCGAAATGGTCGCCAAAAAGAAGTTGAGTAACAATTTCAGATTTGTCAGAAGCTTCGGCTCTGCAAGGAACAATGGATAAATTACAAATGCCAAACATTTAGCGTTGGATAATTAATTTTTGAGACACAATATTATCGTTGTTTTGCAACTTTACCAAGTATATACCAACACTTAATGCTGAAACATCTATTTGATGGTTTTTATCTTTAGAAAATGAGTAAAGAACTTGGTTGCCAAGTAGGTCGTAGATTGTTACCAATTCCGCATAAGCGGTAAGAGATTGGTTGGCAGGATTAGGAAAAATTTTTATTTTATCTGTGCTTTCATTTTCTACAATAGGAGAGGGTAAACCATTTGCACAATTTGCCACAACAGGTCTAATCATTAACGAACCATTAAATTGTGTATTAAACCATGAGCCTTGAAACTGCCTAAAAAATAGTTTGTCGTAATTGTTAATGTTTCTATCAAAACCAATGTTTAATGCTTGGTTGTAGTACTGTTTAATTCCCACATAAAATTTACCTGCCGGCAAGGAAACAGGAGAAGATAAAGTGTATTCATAAAAACCATCTCTTTTTTGTGCATATTGTGGTACTAAGTATTCTTGTTCATACAACGAATCACCCGGAATTGCTGCACTGCTGTTGGCACCTCTTACCACAATAGAAAAATCCTGAAAGCTAACGTCAACCAAGGAAGGATTAAAATGGATTTGCAAAGCAGTTAATGAGGCTGGATTAATGAGTTCATATTCGCACAAAACTTCTGCCAATGGCGAATTTTCTATTCCGTAGGCGGCTTCGGCACTGCCATCGTCGTAAGAAAAATAATTTGCAAACTGTTGCAAATGCACTAGTGTGTCGTTGTTTAAGTTGGAGCTAATTGATAATGGTTGTATGTATTGCTTAATTTTATACTCAGTGCATTCTGTGTTTTGTGGAAATTGATATCCTAAATTTAATAGTGGATTTAATACTCTGCTGCATAGTTCGCAATTGTTTAAAGCGTTAGAGTAAAAGCTAATGTTGTCTACATCAAAGCTAGAATAAGTGGTAGATTCAAAAAAATCGGTGAGTCTAAATCGGTAACTGATATTTATGTCTGCGTTGCTTAAATTACGAATATAATTTTGAGTGGCAGGCAGCATATTTGCAGAAGAGTATTGATTGTAAGGCATAGAGGTATATGGCCTCACAAACGATTTTATTGGATAAACAAAAGCGGCATCTTTAATTATGGTATCGTTTGCATCGGCCGTAATTAAAACATAATCAACATTCCAATGGTCTAGATTGCCGGAGAGAGAAGCGTAGTTTCTGAACCTAAATTGAAAAGCATTTTTTAGGTAGGCAGTGTCGTTTATGTTAATTACAACTTTCACAAAATTGGTATCAAGGCCCGGA
>CAIMMJ010000390.1 GCA_903842515.1 uncultured Bacteroidota bacterium
CCCAACCTGTAATTTGATTGTTAAATTTTAAACGGTGGATTCTACTTGTAAATCCAACCATCGAACGGTCGGTCCAAGTTTGACCGCCATCATCAGTATAAAAGATTTCTCCATTATCGCTTCCTATCCATCCTTTCAGTCCGTCGACAAAACTTAAGCAGGTCATTTGGCCAAACAAACCCGTCATGCGCAAGTACCAGTTTTGTCCACCATCATCCGTTGTGATTATTTCAGCACTGTTAGTAGCAATAAAACCTGTATCGTTCGTAGCAAAATTTACATCCGTGAAATTGTATTGAAATCCAGTAAAGGAAGTGGTTTCAAACGTCCACGATGAACCATCGTTGGTAGATTTTAAAACTAAATCGTTGTTGCCAACTACGTAAAGCGTTCCGTTGGGAAGTCGATGAATAACATTTATATCATCTGAATAACCTGTGCTGATTTGCACCCAGGTTGTGCCTCCATTGGTAGTTTTCAAAATGGCACCAGCATTACCAACCGCAACGGCTGTATCGGCATTAATGACTGTAATACTTCTTAAATTATCGGTGCTACCTGAATTCAGATTATTCCAAGTTTGTCCATCGTTGGTCGATTTAAGTATCGTTCCTGCATCACCCACTGAAAAAAAAGTGCTTCCAAAATGATGAACACCCCATAACTCCTGATTAGTGGCTCTAGTTTCTAAGGAATTTAATGTAGATCCTGCGTTTGTACTTAACGCAATTTTACCATTATCACCTACTGCAATAAATCTTGAGTTGCTCAACGCGAAACAATTATTCAAAGAATTACCTACCATGCTGTTGTTGTTAATCCAAGTTGAACCACCGTTCGAAGTAAACCAAAGATTACCATCGCCATCTGTAATCAAATAATTATTCGCATTAAAAATGTTTACCGATTTTGCATTGGTACTCGAAAGAGTAGGTGGAGTATTTACGGGAGCGGTCCATGTATTACCATTATCTATAGACTTATACAAAACATTATTAATGATTAATAGTCCTATTGAAGATGATGTGTTTAAATCCATAGATTGAAAATTTCCTGGTGCATTAAAAACACTTGACCATGCTTGACCATAATTAGCAGTATGCAACAAATCACCAAATGCTGTTACTGCAATTCCATTTCCATTATTGCCAACCTTAATATCTGCAATATCATCGCTACCATTATATTGAACAGCCCAGTTAACGCCACCATCAGTTGTATGTTGAATATTGGTACCAATTCCTTCCCATCCTTCGTTAGCATTTATAAATGAAATTGATGAAGTATTAGATCCCAAAAACAAGCTTCGTAACGTCCAAGTATCTCCGCCATCAGTACTTACCAATAATTCATTGCTGTTATTAAGTATAAAAAGGGTACTTGTATCGATAACGCTCAAATCGATAATATTATCATTGCTTAACGTGTATTGATTTTTCCAGGTATTTCCGCCGTCAGTTGTTTTAAGTATTGTTCCCATTTCACCTGTTGTCCACCCAGTATTGCTATTTGCAAATCCGATTTTGTAGAGGTTGTTTCCTGTTGGACTTGCGTGCAAATATTCCCATTGTGCATATGAATTTTGATTAAAGTATAATATGAAAATAAAAGACGTAAAAAGTACTTTAAAGAAGGGGCGCATTTTCATTTGAATTGAATTGAGGCTGTTTTACGAAGATATCAATTTAGGGTCGTTACAGGGC
>CAIMMJ010000391.1 GCA_903842515.1 uncultured Bacteroidota bacterium
AAAAAAGAAATTTTAAAAAGATATAAAACACTTCTAAAATCATTAAAAAATCGCATGGAAAAAGGCGATAAACAAATGATAAGAAAAGCATTTGATTTGGCGCTGGAGCAGCACAAAGATATGCGAAGAAAATCTGGCGAGCCCTATATTTATCATCCATTAGAAGTTGCCCAAATTGTTGTAGACGAAATTCAATTGGGGCCAACTGCAGTTGTTTGTGCTTTGCTGCACGATACAGTTGAAGATACAGATATTACGCTTGAGGATATAAAATCTTTGTTTGGCGAAAAAATAATGTCAATAATAGATGGATTAACTAAAATTTCTGGTGTAATTCTGGATCAAACCTCGGGTTCTTTGCAAGCAGAAAATTTTAGAAAAATGTTGCTCACACTCTCTAATGATGTTAGGGTAATTTTAATAAAACTTGCAGACAGGTTGCATAACATGAGAACTCTCGATTCTATGAAAAGAGATAAGCAATTAAAAATTGCATCAGAAACATTGTTCTTATATGCACCTCTGGCTCATAGGTTAGGATTGTATTCTATAAAAACAGAATTAGAAGATTTATGCCTAAAATACAAAGAGCCCGAAGCCTATTTTTCTATTGCAGAAAAACTTCAGGCCAATGAAAAGGAAAGAATGAGTTACATCAATAAATTCAGTCTTCCAATTATGAATGCCTTAAACGAAAAGGGTTTTATCTACAACATTAAAAGCAGATCAAAATCTATTTATTCTATTTGGCAAAAAATGAAAAAACAAAACATTCCTTTTGAGGAGGTTTACGATATTTTTGCTATTCGTTTAATTATTGATGTGCCTATTGAGCAAGAAAAAACTGCCTGTTGGGCTGTTTATTCCATTGTTACAGATTTCTACCGTTCAAATATGGATAGACTTAGAGATTGGATCAATACCCCAAAATCCAATGGCTACGAAAGTTTGCACACAACCGTAATGGGTCCCGGAGGAAAATGGGTAGAGGTTCAAATTAGATCTACCAGAATGGACGAAGTAGCAGAAATGGGTTATGCCGCTCACTGGAAATACAAAGACAAAGAAAAAGCAGCAGCCAATGAAAGTGCCTTAGAAGAGTGGTTAAGAAAAATTCGTGAGCTTTTAGAAAATCCCGAAACCAATGCCTTGGATTTTATGGATGATTTTAAATTGAATTTGTTTTCAGAAGAAATATTTGTTTTTACTCCCAAAGGAATAATGAAAACCTTGCCAGTGGGTGCATCTGCTCTGGATTTTGCTTATGAAATTCATTCAGAAGTTGGCAACAAATGTATAGGTGCAAAAATAAACAACAAGCTTTTGCCCATGAGCTACAAGCTAAAAAGCGGAGAGCAAGTAGAAATCTTAGTTTCGGATAAACAAAAACCCAAGGAAGATTGGTTTGATTTTGTTACAACGGCAAAAGCTAAAACAAAAATAAAAGAGTATTTAAAAGATGAAAGAAAAGATCTCGCAAAAACTGGAAAAGTAATTTTTGATAAAAAACTAAAATCTTTAAAAGTATTGGCAACAGAAGCCAATGTTCACAAAATTTGTCACTTTTTTAAAGTTCCAACTTCATTAGATTTATATTATCAAATTGCTATAAACAATATAGAATTAAAAAATTTAAAAGATATTGTTTCTGTTGACCCCTCCCTTGGAACAACAAGTATTGTGCTCCCAAAAACCGAAAACTCAAGAAGTTTTGATGAAGTTGTAAAAGAAGTAAGGGGCAAAAATGACTTATTGATATTAGATGAAAAACTTCAAAAGTTGGATTACCAAATTTCTGAGTGCTGCAATCCAATTAAAGGAGATGATGTTTTTGGTTTTTTAACAGACGATAAAAAAATTCTTATTCACCGCACCAATTGCCCCAATGCAATTCAACTTATGAGCAACTTTGCCTACAGAATTGTAAAGGCAAAATGGACCAATTCCGAAAAAATTTCTTTCCTTGCAGGAATAAAAATAACAGGAACAGACGATGTTGGTATTGTAAACAATATTACCAATGTAATTTCTAGCGAATACAACGTAAACATGAGAAGCATAAGCTTTGAGACAAATGATGGTATTTTTGAGGGAACAATCATGGTTTTTGTTCAAGATACAAATCACTTAACAGAGCTGATAAAAAAACTAAAAAAAGTACTGGGTGTTGTAAAAGTTTTTAGAATTTAAAACAAGAAATGGTTAACGATGCAAAAATAAGAGTAAAACAAATTTTTACGGAATACCTAGAAAAGCTGGGGCACAGAAAAACACCCGAAAGATTTGCAATACTTGATGAAATTTATTCAAGAGATGGTCACTTTGACATTGAATCTCTTTATATTTTTATGAAGAATAAAAAGTACCGTGTTAGTAGAGCAACATTATACAATACCATAGAATTGCTCTTAGATTGTAACCTTGTAAAACGGCATCAGTTTGGCAAAAACATGGCACAATTTGAAAAGGCCTATAAATACAGGCAGCACGATCATTTAATTTGTATAGATTGCAATAAAGTTTTTGAATTTTGTGACCCAAGAATTCAACAAATTCAAAATATGACAGAACAACTATTAGATTTTTCGATAAGCCATCACTCTCTTAATTTTTTTGGGAAGTGTAATAAAATTGCACAAGATGGAAAGTGCGATAATTTTGCTGAATTAACAAAATAAGCTCATGGAATTTGACTATAGCTATTTGCAAAACGAGAATTATGTTTTAATTTCATTAAAGGGAAAGCTAATGGATAAAATTCAAGCACATTCAATACTTTCTTTGATGGATGAATGGCTAGAAAGTGGAAAAAGAAAATTTATTTTAAATCTCGAAGAACTCAATTACATGAACAGTAGTGGCCTAGGAGTCATTATTAATTTTTTAACAAAAACCAGAAATAAAGACGGCGAAATAATTATTTGTAACGTCTCAGAAAAAATAAATGATTTATTAGTAATTACAAAATTGCATCAAGTATTTAATGTAGTAAATTCTATAAAAGATGCTGAAGTAAGTTTTGAAAAAAACAATTAAGAAATGAGTAAAGTAGATGTATTATTAGGATTGCAATGGGGCGACGAAGGCAAAGGCAAAGTTGTTGATGTATTAACTCCCAATTATGAGGTAATTGCTAGATTTCAGGGTGGTCCAAATGCCGGACATACTTTGGAATTTGATGGTAAAAAATATGTTTTACATACAATTCCCAGTGGAATTTTTAGACCCAAAGCAATAAATGTTATTGGCAATGGCGTTGTAATTGATCCTGTGGTATTACAAAAAGAAATTGCTGCTTTAAAATTAGAAGGTGTTGACGTGGATTCAAGGTTACTTGTTTCCAGAAAAGCACATTTAATTTTGCCTACACATCGTTTTTTAGATGCCGCATCTGAAGCATCTAAAGGCAAAGAAAAAATTGGTTCAACATTAAAGGGTATTGGACCTGCCTACATGGATAAAACAGGTAGAAACGGTTTAAGGGTTGGCGATTTAGAAAACCCGGATTTTTTAAAAAAATACCAAGAACTTAAAGATAAACACCTGCAACTACTCACTTTCTATAAATTTGATTTTGACATTAAAGAAACAGAAAAATTGTGGTTTGAAAGTTTAGAAGAACTAAAAAAACTGAAGTTTATAAACAGCGAATACTTTGTTCATCAGTGTTTTGAGCAAGGTAAAAACATTTTGGCAGAAGGTGCACAAGGGTCTTTGCTCGACATTGATTTTGGAACTTATCCATTTGTTACGTCCTCTAACACCACCTGCGCAGGAGCTTGCACAGGGCTTGGATTGCCACCATCTGCTATAGGCAGAGTAATAGGAATTTTTAAGGCATATTGCACCAGAGTTGGTAGCGGACCATTTGTAACAGAATTGCTTGATGATGTAGGAGAAAAAATAAGACAAAAAGGAAAAGAATTTGGATCAACTACCGGAAGAGCTCGCAGGTGCGGTTGGTTGGATATACCAGCATTAAAATATGCCTGCATGGTAAATGGTACCACCGAACTTTTTATGATGAAATCGGATGTAATTGCTGGTTTTGAAAAAGTAAAAATTTGCACAGCATACAAAATAAATGGCAAAGAGATAGAAGGAATTCCTTTTGATTTTACCGCACAAGATATTCAACCCGTTTATCAAGAATTAAATGGCTGGAAAGAATTTGAAACGGTTTCAAAATTTAAAGAGTTGCCACATGAATTGCAGTCTTACATAAAATTTATCGAAGAAAAAGTGGGAGTTCCTATTACCCTTGTTTCAACAGGTCCCGGAAGGAACCAAACCATTTTTAGATAATATAAAATTAAAAATTTATTGTGAAGAAAATCAAAAATAGTTATTGCTTTTTCGTTTTTGTTTTTCTCAATTTTCATACTTCAATTTTGTTTGCACAACAAACAAAAATGATTGAAATTTTAAATGCAAATACACTTGAATTTGACGAAAATTTGGGTGTGGATGCAAAAAGATTAATTGGCGAGGTAAAATTTAAACACGAAAACGCCCTTATGTTTTGCGACAGTGCATACTATTATTCCAACAACAAATTAGATGCATTTGGAAACGTACACATTATTGAAGGCGATTCAGTTCACCTTTATGGAGACTTTTTAAAATACGATGGAAATACAAAAAAAGCCGAAGTAATTGATAACGTTAGGATGAACGATAAACAAATGAAACTTACCACTAAAAGAGTTTTTTATGATTTAAATAGTGGTGTTGCATTTTACGATCAAAAAGGTAAAATAGTTAACGATAAAAATACACTAACAAGTGATCTTGGATATTATTATTCAAAAGAAAAAAATCTGTTTTTTAAGAACAATGTAATTCTAATAAATCCAGATTATACAATAAACAGCGACACCCTAAAATACAATACTCTTTCTGAAATTTCTTACTTTTTTGGCCCCACAACAATTACAGGAAAAGAAGAAAAAATATATTGTAAAAACGGTTGGTACAACAGCAAAAAAGATATTTCAAGATTTAGCAAGGATGCTGTTCTCGAAAATAAAAATCAACAAATAAAAGGCGACAGCCTATTCTACGATAAAGGCAATTCTTATGGAAAAGCAACAGGAAACGTTACAATCACCGATACAACTGAAAAAATTATTCTTAAAGGCGAATTATCAGAAATGTTTCAGGATTTAGATTATTCCTACATCACTAAAAATGCATTACTCATTCAATACGACAAAACGGATACACTTTTTTTAACAGCAGATACTCTTAAAGCCACTTACGATAGCACATACTTTGCCGAAAAAAATAAATTCTATCTAAATCAGAAATTAAATAAAAAGTCAGAAAAAAAATTTAAGGATAAAAAAGAAATAAAAACGCAACCCGAAAAGAAAACTGAAACCGTTAAATTCTCAAATGATTCTTTAGCAGAAAAACATAGAATGATTTTGGCGTATCGTAGGGTAAAATTTTTTAGAAAAGATTTGCAAGGAAAATGCGATTCTTTGGCTTATGTTTCTAATGATTCTTTGATGAAAATGTTTAATAAGCCCGTTTTGTGGAGCGATGAAAACCAGCTCACAGCAAAATTCATTAAAATTAAAATTTCTGATGG